>CAZFLF010000022.1:0-17614 GCA_964519825.1 uncultured Pirellulaceae bacterium
TACTGCCTGGTGGCGATGATCTACGCTACGGGATCGATGGAGTTCGACAACTTTTATTTTTGGATCGTTCAGGTTGCGGTGTTGATGTTCTACGCCTCGTTCGTGGCGCTGTTGCTGTTCGCTGCTGCCGCTCAGATCAGCTTTGCCAGCGACAATCGTTCGACGAAGTTGCGCGTGATCATGCTGGTCCAGCAACTGTTGTGGATCGGCTGGATGATTTATGCCTGGATGGAATCCAAAGACGCGGGCGTGCTTTACGTTGTCGCGCCGATTGCCGCGGTCTATTGGTTTGTGGCCGGATCGCTATTGAGTGGCGAGGCGGCGCAACTCTCGCCGCGGGTAAAGCGATCTCTGCCGCAGTCGTTCTTCGGGCGATCGGTGTTCACGTGGTTCAACCCGGGATCGGGAACCGGTTACACGTTCGCCGTTTTGAACATGTGGTCCCTGGTTGCTGTGATCGGATTGGCCGGGATGGTGGCGGAAGTGGGGGGCAATCTGGGGTCTGGAAAATTCTCCAACTTGTTCACGGGCGCCACGATGTGCGCCGCGTATCTCACCGCATACACCGGCATCGGACGTCTGTTGGTGGTGGCCATTCGGGGGCGAGTCGCGGCGGGATTGATCCTGCCGCTGCTGGTCAACGTCGTATTTGCCATGCTCGGTGTGTTTGTCCCGCTGGTCGCATCCGGATGGCTGCATGGCTTTTCGACCTTGGACTTCAACGAGTTACAAGTGACGAACTGGGCTTGGACCGTGGTAAAGTCGGTGGACGAATCGTTGTGGTTAACGCCGGCTGTCCCGCTCCTGGTTTATTTCACCGCGGCTGGGGTTCTGGTAGTCAACTTGTTCGTGGCGATGCGCGAAGTGGAGCAGGTCCGGCTGGCCACTCCGCAGCGCGTGCTCGACGACGAATGGCAGTTGCATCCTGAGAAAGCGCCCGTTCCGATACGCCGCAAGTCACCCTGGGATGCGGACGAGGTCTGACGCCGACAAGGCTGGATCCGCCGGTCAACATTTCAAATGCCGAGGTTCGGCGGTAGAATCACACCACGGCCGGGGTCTTGTGGACCGTTGCGGCGAGGAACAGAGCCAAAGCCCAGTCGGTTGCCCGTTGTGAGTGTAGCGTTATGGCTCACGTCTTGGTTGTTGATGATTCGCCATTAGATCGGCGCTTGGCCGCCCGCATGCTGGAAGAGATCGGGTTGGAAGTCATGGTTGCGGCGCACGGTCGAGATGCGCTGGATCAAATCGAACAAGCCGCGCCTGATCTAGTCGTGACGGACATGCAAATGCCCGAAATGGACGGATTGGCGTTGGTCCAGCACATCACGGAAGCTTTTCCCTCCCTTCCAGTCATCTTGATGACCGCTTTTGGCAGCGAAGAGTTGGCGGTCAAAGCGCTGCAGATCGGCGCGGCGAGTTACGTACCGAAGCAAAACCTCGCGCGTGATTTGATCGGCACCGTGAAGAACATTCTGGCGGTGGCCCGGGCCAAACACGCCACTCGGGCCATGCTCGGTTCGATGACTCGACTTGAATCCGATTACGTCCTAAGCAATACGCTGGAAGGACTCGATGCGTTGATTGGTCATGTCAAAGACCAGCTGCGCCAGATGCGGTTGTTTGGCGAACATGACATTCTGCGGATTGGCACCGCGTTGTATGAATCGTTGGTAAACGCGATCGAACATGGCAATTTGGAACTGCGCTCCGAGGACCGCGAATTGCCGCACCACGACTACCGCCGACTATTCGAAGAACGGAGCCTCCGCGCTCCGTTTCGCAGCCGGCACGTGTATATGAATGCGGTGCTGACTCGCGGCCTGGCCACGTTCATAGTCCGTGACGAGGGGACCGGATTCGACGCCTCCCGTTTGCGCGATCCGACCGCGCCGGAGAATGTGGCCCAAGTGAACGGACGCGGGTTGTTTCTCATCCGCACCTTCATGGATGACGTGCGATTCAACGAGCGAGGGAACGAGATCACGATGACCAAGCGCCGCGGGATCGAATGACCCTGCGGGCGGAGTGAGCATGAGACATCCCTTGCTGTTGGCACTCTGCATCGCCGTACTGGCCGCCGGCGTTCTAGCGGTGGATTTGGCCGCGCCGGTGGGTGCCGCGGCCGGTGTGCTGTACCTCCTCGTGATACTGCTCGCATTGAAACTGCCGCGCCGTGAATACTCGATCTTCGTTGCCGCCTACTGTTCGCTGCTGATCATTGCCGCAGGGATCACGAAAACGGCGCTTGTGCCGGGGCTGAACCCGACGCTGCTGATCGCCAACAGTGCGTTGGAAATGGTCACTGTGTGGGTCACGGCGATGTTCGCCTACGGCAAAATGGGATTGGAAAACTCCCTGCTGAAGGCCAAGGAGGAAGTCGAACGAACCGTGGCCCAGCGGTCTGCCGAGTTGGCTCGCACCACGCAAGTATTGGAAACGGAGATCGGCGAACGGGCGCGCGCGGAACGCGAGCTGGTGCATTCCGAGGCACACTATCTGTCGCTCATCGAAAATCTACCCGTGCATGTCATCCGCAAGGACGCGGCCAGCCGGTTTACTTTTGCCAGCCAATCGTTTTGTGAGCTGCTAGGACAACCCGTCGATCAGGTGTTGGGCAAGACCGACTTTGATTTCTACCCCAAGCAATTGGCCGAGAAGTATCGGGCGGACGACTTGCGGGTCGTGCGCGACCGCAAAGTGATGAACGACGTCGAAGTCAACCAAAAGGTGGATGGGACGAAAACCTATGTCCAGGTTATCAAGGTGCCAATCCAGGATTCCGAAGGGCTGGTGATCGGCAGCCAAGGGATCTTCTGGGACGTCACGGAACGGATGCAAGCCGAGGACGAATTGCGTGAAAGCGAAGCACGCACGCGTGCCATGTTCGAGACCGCCATGGACTGCGTCCTGTTCCTGGATGCGAACGGGGGCATCGTCGAGGTGAATCGCGCCGCACTACAAACGTTGGCGTGCAAACGCGACGACCTGCTCGATCTGGAGTTTGCCGAGACGTTTGTTTCGCCGGAATCGCGCGACCATTATCGCGATTGCCTATCGCGATATTCCGGTGCGCGGGAAATGGGATCGATGCTGGGACGTCGCATCGAAGTCGTCATGCTGCGCAAGACCGGAGAACAGTTCATCGCGGAGATGGCCACGCAGCCGATCCCACTGCGGGGTTCGGGCGGCTTTGCCATTGTGCTCCGCGATATCACCGACCGCAAAGAGGCCGAGGACGACTTGCGCCGCGCTAAGGATGCGGCCGAGGGGGCCAACCGGGCCAAGAGCCTGTTTGTTGCGAACATGAGTCACGAAATCCGCACGCCGATGAACGCGATTATCGGTATCACTGATTTGCTGCTCGAGATGCGCCAGCTCCCGCCGGAACATCGCGAATACTTGACGATCATCCAGGAATCGGCGGAGTCCTTGCTCAACGTGATTAATGACATCCTTGATTTTTCCAAGATTGAGGCCGGCAAGCTCGATCTCGACGAATCGGAATTCGAACTTCGCGAACGGCTCGGCGACACGCTCAAGTCACTGGCATTCCGCGCGCACGGCAAGGGATTGGAGTTGGCCTGCCACTTCGCTTCCGAGATCCCAGAACGACTCGTCGGCGATCATCACCGGCTGCGCCAAGTCATTGTGAACCTGGTGGGCAACGCCATTAAATTCACGTCCGACGGGGAAGTTGTATTGGAAGTCGGATTGGTCCAGCACGACGACGAATATGTCACGCTGTCGTTTGCAGTCTGTGATACGGGCATCGGCATCCCCCAGGACCGGCAGGAAGCGATATTCGGTGCATTCGAACAGGCAGACAATAGCACGACCCGCAGATTTGGTGGAACGGGTTTGGGACTCGCGATCTCGTCGCGGCTCGTGGAGTTGATGGGGGGGCAGATACAGGTGAAAAGCGAAACGGGACGCGGCAGCACATTCCAATTCACCACCCGGTTGCGCAAAGCACCACCGGTATCAGCAACCAGCGATGAGGTCGACGAACAACAGCTGCGCCACCTCCGCGTCCTGGTCGTCGATGACAATGCCACGAACCGGCGTATCTTGGAAGAGATGCTGCTGAATTGGGATTTGCGGCCGGCGTGTGCGGCGGGTGCGCACGACGCCATGCGGCTGTTGCGCGAGGCCCGCGATCAGGGAGACGCCTTCCGACTCGTCATCACCGACGGGCAAATGCCGGAGGTGGATGGATTTACTCTTGCCGAGTGGATTAAGCGCGATCCCACGCTGGCCGAAAGCGTGATCATGATGCTCACGTCGGGCGATCAGCATGGCAGTGTGGCTCGTTGCGAACGACTGGGCATTGCGGCCTACCTTCTCAAGCCGGCCAAACAATCGGAGCTGTTTGACGCGATTATGCTGACACTGCATCCCCCGGTTGCTGGCGAGCCTATCCAAGAAGCCCCCGCCGACGCGCCGATCACGGGATTCCAGCTGCTGCGGATTCTGTTGGCCGAAGACAGTCTGGTGAACCAAAAGCTCGCGATCGGATTGCTCGAACGACAAGGGCACACTGTCTCGATTGCGAACAACGGCAAAGAGGCGGTCGCCGCAACTGCTCGCGACAAATTCGACATCGTCTTAATGGACGTGCAAATGCCCGAGATGGACGGCATGGAAGCCACGGCGATGATCCGAGCAAACGAACGAAAAACTGGCGTACACCTGCCGATTGTCGCAATGACGGCCCATGCCATGAAAGGAGATCGGGAGGCGTGTCTGTTAGGCGGAATGGACGGTTACATCGCTAAGCCGATACGCGCTACCAAACTATTCGAGACGATCGCTGAAGTGATCCGGCAATCGCGCGCGGCCATCCCATCCAGCACCGTGGAAGCCCCTCGGTTAGATTGGTTAAAAGCGGTCGAAACGGTGCAAGGCGACATTGGCTTGTTGCGGGACATCGTGACGACGTTCCTCGACGAATGTCCGCGAATGCTCGATGGAATTCAACAATCACTCCGCGGCCAACAGTATCGTGATCTACAGCGCGCCGCGCACACGTTGAAAGGGTCGATGCGTTACTTCGGAGCCAAGGCGGCGTTTGACCGGGCGTACGAATTGGAGTGCCAAGCCCGCGATGGACAACTGCAGACCGCCGACGAAACGCTGCAATTCCTGCGGGCCGAACTCGACCACATCAAGCCGGACTTACAGGCCTTCGCCACAACCGGACGATTCTCTGATCCGGTGGCGACGTAGTTCGCTGATGGTCAGACTGGAACCTTTCGTGAGCGAATATCCACTGGTCCGAATCACGCAACTCAGCAAGTCCTATGGCGGCGTCCGCGCGCTGCACGATGTGGATCTCGAAATCGCCTGCGGAGAAGTGCACGCGGTCTGCGGTGAAAACGGAGCGGGTAAATCCACTTTGATCAAGCTCCTGACCGGGGTGGTCACTCCCGATCGCGGAGAGATTCTGGTGCGCGGCGAGCGTTTGGCGTACGGACAGGTATCAAATTCCGAGGCGGCGGGAATTGCCGTCATGCATCAAGAATCGACGGTGTTTCCCGATCTGAACGCCGTGGACAATGTTTTTGTCGGGCGCGAGCCGACGTACTGCGGTGGGTGGCTACTCGACCGTAGCGCCATGCTCCGTGACACCCGAACAATTCTGGCTCGACTGGGCGAAACTGTGGACCTCGACGTGCCCGTGCGCGATTTGTCGGTGGCCCAACGCCAGATCGTGGCGATGGCCCGGGCGCTGTCGCGGAACTGCCGGCTGCTAATTATGGACGAGCCCACCGCTTCGCTTTCCACGCGCGAAACCCAAACTCTGTTGAACATCATTCGACAACTGCGCAAAGACGGCGTCAGCGTCTTGTACGTCAGCCACCGCCTCGAAGAAATATTTCAGATTGCCGATCGCGTCACCGTGCTGCGCGATGGCCAGCGGGTGGCGACTTGTCCCGTCTCGGATATCGACACGGAGCAACTGATCCAGTTTATGGTGGGACGCGAGGTCGACGCTTTGATACGCCGACATGACCGCGTCGTTCGGATCGGCGAAGTCTTGCTCGAGGTCTCAGAATTAACTCGTGCCGGAGTTTTTGAACAAATTTCATTTACTGTGCGGTCCGGCGAGATTGTAGGTTTGGGCGGCCTGGTCGGCGCCGGCCGCTCCGAAGTCGCACGCGCGGTCTTCGGCATCGACCGCTACGATTCCGGGCGGGTGCGGATTGCACAGCGAACCCTGCCGCCGGGTTCCGTGCGTGCGGCCATGGCGGCCGGCGTGGCGCTGGTACCCGAAGATAGGCAGCACGAAGGACTCGTGTTGCCGATGTCGGTCGGCGAAAACATCTCGTTGGCGATGCTCCCAACTCTGCGGCGCCGCGGATTCATCAGCCGCCGGCGCGAGGCAGCCTTGGTCGGTCAGCAAATGTGCGAGCTGATGGTTCGGGCTGCCGGCCCCGATGTCGCCGCGGCCACCTTGTCGGGCGGCAACCAACAAAAGGTGGTGCTCGGCAAGTGGCTGGCGACCCAGCCGAAGGTGCTGATTCTGGACGAGCCGACTCGCGGTATCGATGTTGGAGCCAAAGCGCAGGTCCATCGCTTGATCCGCCAACTCTCGGAAAAAGGAGTCGCGTCGCTTGTGATCTCGTCCGAGTTGCCAGAGTTGCTGGCGATCAGCGATCGTATCCTGGTTTTGCGGCAAGGCCGGCTGGTTGGTGAATTGGATGGGCGTTCAGCTACCCAAGAGCAAGTACTGGCCTTGGCTTTGCCCGACACGCTGGAGGCGACCGCGTCATGAGCGCCTCGCGACGTTTCCTCCGGTGGTTGTTGCGACGGCGCGAATCAGGACTGCTCGTCCTGATCGCGTTCATTGTCGTTGTAGTCAGCCTGGTCGATTCTCGATTCCTGGCTTGGGGAAATCTGCAGGACTTGCTCGTCCGATCCGCGCCGACGGCGATCGTCGCCTGCGGCGTCATGCTGGTGATTGTCACGGCGGAAATCGACATCTCCGTTGGATCGCTGATGGCGTTTCTGGCCGCCATGCTGGGCCTGATGATTTCTCGGAACGAATGGGGCTGGCCGACGTGGGCGGGAATTCCCCTCACTTTACTACTCGGCACGCTCATCGGCCTTGGTACCGGCACGCTGGTGTCCTTCGGCAAAGTCCCGTCGATCATTGTCACATTAGGATTGTTGACGGCGCTGCGTGGGATCACCACGCTGATGATGGGTGGCGAGAACATTGACGGGCTCCCGGCGTCGCTGGGCCGATTGTCGAAAGAGGGGTTCTGGGGGCTTCCGCTGGGAGTGTGGACTGCGGCGATCGCCGTGCTGTGTACTGGGACGATCATCTCGCACACACCGCTAGGACGGCGGCTGTTTGCACTAGGAAGCAGTTCCTACTCGGCTCGCATGGCCGGTCTTTCGGAGCACCGTTTGAAATTGTTCGTGTTTGCCTATACCGGCTTCCTGACCGCCCTGGCGACCATCGTCGACGTCCCTCGCTTGCCGAAGATTGAAGCGGGAGTTGGCTCCGAATTGGAATTGTTGGTCGTGACCTGCGTCGTCGTCGGAGGAGTGTCGATCTCTGGCGGACGCGGCACGTTGGCCGGCGTTCTGCTGGCCGTCGTCCTGATGACGATGGTCCGTCCGGTGCTCACCTTCCTGGATGTCGGTGAAGCCGGCGAAAAATGGACCAAGGCCATTCAAGGACTGTTCATCGTGCTGGCGATGGTGAGCGACAGCATCGTGACCCGACGAACGGACTAGCGCCAGCCGGGAAGAATATCGAAGCAAGCAGTATTGAAGTGCAAAGTGAGACGTGAGAAGTGCAAACTGTAAAGTGGAAAGCAGCGGGCGTCGAATTCTTTGGCAATTTCCATTCTACACTTTGCACTTCTCACTTTGCACTTTGCGCTTCCCACTTTGCAATCTCCTCCAACAACGACATGGATCTCAGTAATGCACCCATCTCACCAAATGGCTAGGCCGTGACAGAATTCAATCGGCTACGAAAGTTTCCTTGGTGGCACGAAGTGGTGCTCGTCGTATTGCTGGTCGGCCTGCTGGCCTTTGCCGGCGCTGTGATGCCGACCTTCCTGCAATGGAAGAGTCAGTTGCTCTTGTCACGACAGCTGTGGGAATTCGCAATACTCGCGCTCGGCATGACGCTCGTCATCATCACGGGAGGGATCGATCTGTCTGTCGGTTCGACAATGGGACTCTGCGCGGTCGTATTCGGAATAGTGTTTTCGGTCACGGGAAGTCTCGTCTGCAGTAGTCTCGCATGTATCGCTACGGGAGGAGGCTGCGGCGCAATAAATGGCCTGCTGATTTCCCAGACGCGCATCCATCCATTGATGGTGACGCTCGCGACGTACGCTGCCTATCGCGGCATGGCGGAGGGGATTAGCCAGGGGGAGTCGTATTCGCAGTTCGGTGCGTACTTTGCCTGGTTGGCTCGGGGGACATGGTTCGGGGTGCCGATTCCTGGATACGTGTTCGCGGTGCTGGCAGTCGGCTTCTCCCTCTTTCTGTCAAAAACTCCCGCGGGGCGATTCATCTACGTGGTGGGTCACAACGAAAAAACGGCCCGGTTTTCCGGAGTCGCAGTCGATCCATTGAAGTGGTCGCTCTACACCACGTCGGGGTTGCTGGCCGGCCTCGCCACCATCGTCTACGTATCCCGGTTCGACACTGCCAAAGCGGACGCTGGAAGGGGTTTTGAACTCGATGTGATTACCGCAGTCGTGGTGGGCGGCACGAGCATCTTCGGCGGGCGAGGCAACATCGGGGGCACAATCCTCGGACTGCTGCTGATCCACGAAACGCGGTTGTTCGTCAGCCGTTATTGGCACGTCGATGAACTGCGGTCGATTGTGATCGGGTTCTTGCTGATCGCCTCAGTTTTGGTATACCGGGCAGTGGTTCGCCAGAGGCGAGAGTGACTGTCATTTCCGATTGTCCGGCGGACGTACACTTCGCGAACGAACCGTAGGACGGGCACCTTGCCCGTCAGGTGGTACGAGACGGGCAAGGTGCCCGTCCTACCAAGATCCTTGGAGCCTATCTCATGTGCCGACGACGAGTACTCCTGAGCATCGGTGCGGTATCAATGCTTTTTTTGATCGGTTGTGGCGACAGTCAGCCGAGCAATGGTCAGGCCAGCGGTCGGGCGACCGCCCCACCCGCTATCCCAAAGAAGTTGACCATTTGCTTGCTCCCGAAAATCAAGGGGATCAGCTATTTCAGCTCCTGTTACAACGGCGCTCGTGAAGCCGCAGAAGAACTCGGCAACGTGGAACTCATCTACGACGGTCCCACGGACGGAGACCCGAAGAAACAAGCCGAGATGATCGAACAGTGGACGGTGGACGGAGTGGACGTGATTTGCGTTTCACCCAACGCACCGGACGTGGTTGCGAATGCCATGAAAGAAGCTCGCCAGGCCGGCGTCAAAGTGATCACTTGGGATGCGGACGGGGTCGCGGATTCGAGGTCCTTCTTTGTCAATCAAGCAACCGCGCAGGCAATCGGCGAAGGTATGGTCCAGGCGATGGTGAAGGACCTGGGAGGAAAAAGCGTGGAGGGAAGCGTGGTCATCATCAGTTCGGATGCCACCTCCGCCAACCAAAACGCTTGGATTGCCGCCATGAAGCCCGCCTTAGAAAAGACCAGCCTCAAGCTCGCCACAATCAAGTATCCGGGTGAGAACGCCAGCAACGCATTGGCGGATGCCAAAGACGTCATCAAGAAATATCCCGACCTGAAGGGGATCTTTGGCATCAGTTCCGTTTCATTTCCAGGATCGGCGGAAGGGGTGGAACAAAGTGGCAAGAGTGGCCAAATCGTCGTGACCGGTCTGTCGACCCCCAACGACATGAAGAAATTCGTCCACGCCGGAACGGTCAAGTCGGTCGTCCTCTGGAACACGGTCGATCTCGGTTATCTGACCGTGCGGGTCGCCGAGGCTCTCGCCACAGGCAAGTTAAAGAATGGCGACAGCTCATTCCAAGCGGGCCGGCTGGGCGAAAAGACCATCGCCGGCGACAACGTGCTCTTGGGTGACATCATCGTTTTCACCAAGGACAACATCGATCAATTCGATTTCTGATTGACCGAGAAAGGACAGGAAGAAGATGGACAAGAAGATAATACAAGACGCGACCACTCGAAGGTTTTTTGATCTTCCTGTCCTCGATTTTCCTGTCGGCATGCTTATGTTCACTTGTTCGATTGGATTGGCGTTGATCGGCGGACTGTTACCCCTCTCCGCGGCCGAGCCAGTTAAACTTCCGCTGGATTTCACTATTCAGGCTGGAGACAAAGCGAGGACCGAGGCCCCGGTCGTTGCGACCCTTCCCGGCTTATCCGCTGAGCGGTCGTTGCGACTGCGCGAAGTGACTGCCGGAAAGAATGAATTGGTTGCTTCACAATGGGAGACGGGAACGCCCCCCAGATTGTGGTGGGTAGCTCATGGCGTGACCCCCGCCGGAACCAAGCGGACGTATCGCTTGGAAGCGGGCGAAGTGACCAGCGGAGCCCAGGTGGTCGTCGATCGACAGGAGACGTTCGTCGAAGTGCGAGTGGGGAATGCTTCGGTGCTGAAGTATAACTCGGCCCACGTTGATCCGCCGGCAGGGATTGATCCCAGGAATGGTCGGAGTGCTTACATTCACCCCGCTTGGACGCCGGCGGGAAAAGTGGTCACCGAGCAGTTTCCATCGGATCACGCGCACCAGAGCGGCGTCTTCCTGGCTCACACGAAAAGTGAGTTCGAAGGCCGGGAACTCAATTTCTGGGATCTGCTGGGTGGCCGAGGCCGCGTGCGATTTAAGGGGTTCCAAACGGGTAATAGCGGTCCCGTGTTTGGCGAATTTCGTGTCGAACACGAACACGTCGATATGACGGTTCCGAACGGCAAAGTCGCGGCATTAGAAACCTGGGACGTCCGCGCCTGGAATGTCGGTGGTGCGAAGTCTGGCTACTGGGTATGGGACATTACTTCGTCGCTCCGGTGTGCCAGTTCAAGTCCGTTGCGGTTGCTGCAGTATCACTACGGCGGAATGGCAATTCGCGGTAGTGGCCAGTGGGCTGGCCAAAACGCTCACTTCGTCACTTCGGAAGGCAAAGGAAGAATCGACGGAAATCACTCACGTCCCACGTGGTGCGATTTGAGTGGTCCGGTGGACGGCAGCATCGCGGGCATCACGCTTCTCAGTCACCCCAACAATTTTCGGTTTCCCGAACCGCTGCGGATCCACCCGACCATGCCTTACATGGTCTACACACCGTCGCAATTGGGTGACTGGGAATTGACTCCCGGTTCGACACACGTTTCTCGCTACCGTTTCATCGTTCACGACGGCGACCTGACGGCGGATACGGTCAACAACCTCGGGCACAACTTCGCCGAGCCGCTGGTGGCCAGCCGTTAGACAACTTGACCGCAACGAAAGCGACTCCATGACCTGCGTCACGTTTGACGACATTGTTCAAGCTCGTCGGCGCATCGCGGACGCCGTCTTCGTCACACCGTGTCCGGAATCGGTGACGCTCTCGGAACTCTGCGGTTGCCGAGTGTACTGCAAACTCGAATACCTGCAGCGTACGGGAAGCTTCAAGGAACGTGGAGCACGCAATGCACTGGTGCGGCTCGATCCCGGACAACGAGCCCGCGGCGTGATCGCCGCCAGCGCTGGCAACCATGCGCTCGCGCTCGCGTTTCATGGAGCACAACTTAACATTCCTGTGACGGTTGTGATGCCCAAGTTCGCACCGCTAATCAAGCAGAGCCGCTGCCGCCGACAAGGTGCGCGGCTCGTTCTTCACGGCGAATCGTTCTGCGAAGCCAAGGATCACGCTTTGAATTTGGCGGCCAAGCAAGGCTTGTACTACATCCACGGATTCGATGCACCGGACATCATCGCTGGACAAGGAACGATGGGATTGGAAATCCTGGAGCAAGTTCCCAACGTAAACGCCGTCATCATTCCGATCGGCGGAGCGGGGCTGATCGCCGGCGTCGCGCTGGCGATCAAGCAACAAAAACCAGCCGTGCAAATAATCGGGGTCGAATCCGACCACGCGGCGAATTTTTCCGCGGCGATGGCAGCCGGTGAGCCGGTCGAGATTACGATGCGGCCAACGTTGGCAGACGGCTTGGCAGTCGGCCAAGTGGGCGCCCAGGCGTTCGAGATCGCCCGTTGCCGGGTCGATCGAGTGATTCAGGTGAGTGAAGACTTGCTGGCCTTGGCGATCGTGCGCTTGATGGAATTGGAAAAGAGCGTCGTGGAAGGGGCGGGTGCGGCGCCGCTCGCCGCGCTGCTCAGCGGTCAACTCCCGGAATTGGCCGGTAAGCAAGTGGCGCTCGCCCTGTGCGGAGGCAATATTGACCTGACCATCTTGAATCGGCTAATCGAATCGGGGTTGGTCGCCGACGGGCGGTTGGCTCGATTCACAGCCGTCATCAGCGATCGACCGGGCGGGCTGGCGAAGCTCGCCACCCTGATCGCCGAGGTGGGAGCGAGTATTCAGGAGGTGACGCATGATCGTGCTTTCTCCGGCTCCGATGTCACGGCCGTCAACGTGCTGTGCACGGTCGAGACTCATGATCACGAGCACATCAAGGAGTTGTATCGTAAGCTGGAGGAGCATGGCGTACAGTTTCGCTCTTGCACCCGGACCGGCGAGTCCTAATCATTCTTCGATTTCGCGATGAACAAGCCCAATCCACAACCCATCGATCCGTCAAAAGTTCGCGAATTGGCTCTCGAGGTAGTGCGCGCCGACCGTTTCCCGCATCTCGCCACCATTGACCGCGACCAACCACGACTGCGCCCCGTTTCGCCGGTGAAGACAGATGGCTTCACCGTTTATGTGGCGAACCTGCGTGTCTATCACAAGACGATCGAGATCGCCGCGAATCCGCACGTCGAACTCTGTTACCTCGACGACGGGCACAACCAAGTGCGCATTACCGGCGTGGCAGAAGTCGTCACGGAACGAACCGTGCTGGAAGAAATCTGGGACGCCAATCCGCTGCTACGCCAATATCTCGGTTCACTCGACAACCCACAACTCATTGTCTACTGCATTCGTCCGACACGAGTCCGCTATATGCAGGAATGGGCGTTGGAGTACTACGAGGTTCCTTGAACAGCAGTCCGCATATCGAATGGTTTTGACTGGTGGCGGCTCAGGGATGCCGAGCGAGACGGTGTGTGGTCCGCGAATCACCCATTCCAAACCAATTTCGATTCCACTTTGCCGATCGAATCGCCGGAGACGCGGCGGGCTTTAATGCGGACGTACGGAGCGACGAACTGACTGCGCTGCGCAAAGCTCCCACGAGTTGCGTCGCGGATCGCATGCAGCGGCTCCGCGACATCTTCGATCACAAAACCTGCCCGGCACAAACCGCCGAGCAACTCTTCCCAACGGTGCAGGTATTCGAGCGTACCCGCCTCCCGATGAAGACTGCCAACAACGGGGGGGAGCGGCCCGGAGCGATAGTACGGCTCGACGAGCTCGTAACCGCGCGCCAATGGTTGAACATCCGCTTGCAGGCTGGCCGGCTGCTTATGCTGACTGATATACAGTCCTCCAGGACGTGTGACACGGGCGACGGCGCGATAAACGGGGAGCACGTCGGGAACGTAACACGTGCTGACCGGATGAATCACAATGTCGAATTCACCCGTATCGAAGGCTGCCAGGTTGTCCATCGACGTGAGCACGGTGCGCAAATCCAGCTTGCGTTCGGCGGCGACCTGGCGATCCAGTTCCAGCATTGCCTGACTGATATCCACCACCGTGACGACCGCTCCGGCCGCGGCATACAACGGTCCATGCTTGCCTCCTCCGGCTGCTAAACACAACAGCCGCCGACCGTGAATATCGCCATCCAGCCAACCGATGGAGTCGAGTTTCGCCAGCGGGTCTACGAAATCCTCGTCCCGCGCGGGAATCGTGAATCGCTGCTTCTCACGCACCATGTCGTCCCAGGCGCGGCGATTGTGATCTTGATTCGGTGGTTGAAACATGGCGACTTTGCTCAAGAAGCAGCCTCCGTCGGCAACGAAGCTTCGAGCACTTTCTCGGACTGCACGCGGTGAAAGTCCCGCAGCTTGTCACGCAAGCTCGAGTCCTGATTCGCGAGCATGCGAATCGCGAGCAGTCCGGCGTTTTTCGCTCCTGATTCGCCAATCGCCAGCGTTCCCACCGGCACGCCACCGGGCATTTGCACGATGGACAGCAGCGAATCCAAGCCTGACAACGCGCGGCTTTGCATCGGGACACCCAACACGGGCAACATTGTCAGCGCAGCGACCACGCCGGCCAGATGCGCCGCACCGCCGGCGCCGGCGATGATAATTTGCAGCCCTCGCGATTCTGCCTGGCGAGCATACTCGAACGCCACATCCGGGGTGCGATGCGCCGAAATGACGCGGCATTCATGCGGAACTTGGAAGTCCCGCAAAACTTGCGCGGCGTGCCGCATCGTCTCCCAGTCGGATTGGCTACCCATGATGACACCAACTAACGGCGATGGGGAATTCATGAATCGGTCCCTGATGTAATTGGAAAACTGGCGATTTGAAAAACTGGCGATCCGAGCAAAAAACCGCACACCATCAACGAGGGCGGCAATATGGTTGTTGTACCAGCCGGCTCCGTCTGAGCAAGTTACCTTGACAACGGTAGATTGTTATCATGTGCACGAATTCTCGGCGCGGCACACCTGGCCATCATCCGTCAAATGCCCACGATCCTGGACAAGATTGTTCTGAAGAAACGCGACGAAATCGCAGCCGCGAAAGGGGTCCGGACTGAGACGGACTTGCGGTCTGCGTTGCGGGACGCGCCCCCCGTGCGGGATTTTTTTGCGGCGATTGCGGCGGGCGGCCCGATTAAGCTGATCGCCGAAGTAAAGAAGGCCAGTCCCTCCCAGGGGATCCTTCGCACGGATTTCGATCCCGTGCAAATCGCCCGAACGTACGCGGCCGCCGGCGCGACTTGCATCAGCGTGCTGACCGACGAGTCCTTCTTTCAAGGGCGGCTGGAATACCTGTCGGCAATTCGTGCGGAAGTCAACATTCCCCTGTTGCGCAAGGACTTTATTCTCGATCCGTACCAACTGTTAGAAGCCCGGGCTGCCGGCGCTGACGCGGTGCTGCTCATTGCCGAGTGCCTGGACGATTGCCGTTTGCGGCAACTTCACAACACGGCCATCGAACTCGGGATGACCCCGCTCGTCGAGTTTTACGAGCCGGCAAACCTGGACCGCGTGTTGGCAGCCGGTGCGACACTCATTGGCGTCAACAATCGCGACCTGCGCACGTTTCAAGTCGACCTGCACCATACCATTCGGATGCGAGCCAGGATTCCCCCGGATTGTCTACTCGTGGGTGAAAGCGGCATTCATAGCCGGAATGACGCGCTGTTACTCGAGAATGCCGGCGTCGAGGCGATGCTGGTTGGCGAGCACCTGATGGTTCAATCCGACATCGGCATGGCTGTGAAACGACTGCTTGGCAGATGATCGCGATACTTTTGTAGCTTGAGTCTGATTTTCCTGCCCGCAAGTCTTCCTGCCCATTTACAATCAGCAGTTATGGGCAGGAAGACTTGCGGGCAGGACAATCAGTCGTTTGTTTCAGTTCGATCATTACTTGCACCGTTGATAATCTCGTCGGGAGAATTCGTATGTCGAAGTTCATGGAAAACGTCGCCATCGCCAACAGTACCGCCCGCACAATACTAGGCGTCGCGCTGGTCGGCGGAATGGGAATCGGCGGTTGGTACGCTTACGCCACGTACAACTCGAAAGATCTCGCGATCGAGCAGGCACAAGAAGAGTTGATCAGCGTTAAGGGGGAGCTGGAGAAGAAGAATGTGTTACTGCAGGAAAAAGACCAGGCGATTCAATCATTGAACGTGGACGTGCAGCAGAAGCAACAGGAGATCGAGCGGCTCGACACCGCCATGCGGCTGCTCAAGATCGACCATCGTGTAGGGCGGCTGACCGTGTTGGACCAGGGCCCCGACGCCGAAAGCGGCAAAGTCGTCACTCGGATCGAGTTTCAAGAACTAGACGATCAGGGACAAGTGGTCGATTCACCGAAGCAATTCAACATTCCTGGCGATATCGTGTACGTCGACAGTTGGGTCGTGAAGTTCGACGATAAGTATGTCGAAGCAGCCGATCTACATCGCGCGACGTCGCTGGTCTTGTTCCGGCGCATCTTTGGCGAGCACCAAAAACCACTCGACGGCGTGGTGCTCGATGAGGTCGGTGGACGTCCGAAGGTTTATGGTCGTGGCGGACGGATGTCGGATTTTGAAAGAAAGATCTGGGAGGATTTCTGGTCCGTGGCAAACGACGAGGCAAAGCAGACCGAATTGGGAATTCGCGCCGCCCACGGAGAAGCTCCTTCGATCAAAGTCCAAAAGGGAAAGTCCTACCGCGTTGAATTGCGCGCGTCCGCGGGACTCACCATCACGCCCGAAGGAAATGCACCGCCAAGCCCCAGTAAACCAGCTGCCTAACGTGGCGACACGCGGCTCGCTTGTTTCACAGCCCATCCACGACACGAGGGCCGGGCATCCGACTTGTATCGTTCATGAGGAGCTTGGGATGAAATCTGCTCACTGGTTTGTCTTTCTTTCCGCACTCTGCTTTTCCGGAACGCCGGGATTTGCGACCGCTCAACAGCGATTGCTGGTCCAGGGAGAGGGGAAGCTGGCGAGGCTCGACTCATCCGGCCAGATTGAATGGGAAATGCCGTGGGGCCCGATTCACGACGTACATGTCCTCGCCAACGGGAATATTCTCGTACAACGAGGCGCATCGCAGGTTGCCGAAATCGATCCCTCATCCAAGACGGTCGTCTGGTCTTATGACTCGGCGACTCAAAACGGAAACGCCGGGAAGAAGGTCGAAGTTCACGCCTTCCAGCCGCTCGACGGCGATCGCTTGATGATCGCGGAGTCCGGACCGGGGAGGATTATTGAAGTCGATCGCGCTGGGCGGTTGCTCAAGGAAATCAAGCTGCGAGTCAATCGACCGAATCCTCACACCGACACACGGCTCGCGCGCAAGCTCCCCACGGGCAACTATCTCGTTTGTCACGAAGGAGACGGATTCGTGCGCGAGTATGACGGGCAGTCGGGAGCTGTGGTTTGGGAGTTTGAAGTCCCATTGTTCGGCCGGCAGCCGATGGGTGGACATGGCCCCGAGTCGTTCGGCAACAAGTGCTTCGCGGCGGTCCGATTAGCGAATGACCATACGCTGATCACTACGGGTAACGGCCACGGAGTGCTGGAAGTCACCCCGGAAAAGCAAATCGTTGGCAAGATTGAACAACGAGATCTTCCCGGAATCACCCTGGCTTGGGTGACGACATTAGAAGTGCTCCCGAACGGTCATTGGCTAATTGGCAACTGCCACGCCGGTCCCGACAACCCGCTGGTGATTGAACTTGATCCCGCGACCAAGAAAGTCGTGTGGCAGCTCAACCAATTTTCGGCCTTCGGCAACAGCGTCTCGAACACGCTGGCAATGGACTGGATCGGTAAGGCGTTGCGTTGACGGGGTCGGGAGTCGTTTTGCGGCGGCGGAATCGTTTAACCG
>CAZFLF010000023.1:0-17450 GCA_964519825.1 uncultured Pirellulaceae bacterium
GATCGTAAGAAGCCGCGTCAGATTCTGGCCGAGTCGCTGGACCAGATTTTTGCCTTACCACTCGACTCTCGACACAACCTCGATTCGGTCGAAGCCAAGCTTTTTGGTTTGGGCTCGGAAAGCTATGTGGTTGGTTCGCACGAGTTTTATCTCGGTTACGCTATCACGCGAAAGAAACTACTCTGCCTGGATGCCGGGCATTTTCATCCGACCGAAGTGATCTCCGACAAGATCTCGGCAGTGTTGTCGTACGTCGATCGTCTCCTCTTGCATGTTAGTCGCGGAGTTCGCTGGGACAGCGACCACGTAGTCACGTTATCCGACGAACTGCAGGCGATTGCCCAAGAGCTCGTTCGTGGTGAATTTCTCGACCGCGTGCACATCGGTCTGGACTTCTTCGACGCCAGTATTAATCGCGTGGCCGCCTGGGTCATTGGAGCCCGCTGCATGCAGAAAGCCTTGCTGCTCGCACTGCTGGAGCCGTTGCCGCAACTCCGTCAATGGGAAGTAGCCGGCGATCTGACCTCGCGACTAGCGATGCTTGAGGAATTGAAAACCATGCCATTTGGAGCGGTATGGGACAAGTTCTGTCTGAAGAATAACGTGCCGGTGGGCTGGTCGTGGTTGCACGACGTCCGGCAATACGAACAAGTCGTCCTGTCGCGCCGTACCGGTCAAGGATAAGAGATCTCGTTTAACCGCAAGCCGAAGGCGTGCGCTGTTTAGTGTGGCACGCCGCTCCGCGTCGTGAATTGCGCCGCGGAGCGGCGCACCACATTGCCAAAGCGCACGCCTTCGGCTTGCGGTTAAATGATGGAACGAAAGGTACTCGATGCGAATTGATCGAATCGAACTATTTCATGTTGCGATGCCGCTGATATATCCCTGGCGTACGGCCTATGGCGAAGATGCGGCCATTCATGCCGTGTTGTGCCGTTTGGGGAGTGGTTCCGTGGAAGCCTGGGGAGAAAGCTCGCCTCTGGCGGCCCCCTGCTACAGTCCGGAATGGGCAGGCGGTGTCTTCGCCATCGCCCGCGACTGGTTCGCTCCGGCGCTGCTGGGACAGGACATTACAAGTGGCAGGCAGCTGCAGCAGAGACTAGGTCTGTTCAAGGGCAATCCATTTGCCAAGGCCGTGCTCGATTGTGCCTGGTGGTCGCTGGCGGCCAAGCTGGCGAACCGGCCGTTGCATGAATTGCTCGGCGCTTCGCGGTGCGAAGTCCCGGTTGGTGCGGACTTCGGTGTGATGGATTCGGTAGACGACCTGCTGAGTGGAGTGGGGCAAGCGGTCGCAGATCATTTCCCACGGATCAAGCTCAAATTCCGCCCGGGCTGGGATCTGGAGATGCTCGCCGCGGTTCGGAAGCAGCATCCAACTCATGCGATACACATCGATTGCAACAGCGGCTACACGCTCGAAGACCTGCCGTTGTTCCAGCGGATCGACGAGTTTCAGTTGGCCATGATCGAGCAGCCATTGCCCCACGACGACGTGGTGGAGCATGCCAAATTGCAAGCCGCGATCCGAACGCCGGTCTGCCTGGACGAAAGCATTATCAGCCCGCGCCTTGCCCGGTTGGCACTAGAACTGCGCAGTTGCCAATACGTTAACATCAAGCCAGGTCGCGTGGGCGGGCTAACGAACGCCGTGGCAATTCACGATCTCTGTCGGTCGGCGGGGATTCCGTGCTGGGTCGGTGGAATGTTGGAAAGCGCCGCGGGCGCGGCTCAGTGCGTTGCGCTGTCGATGCTCGACAACTTTGTCTATCCGGCTGATATTTTTCCCAGTGCCCGCTTTTATCACGAAGACTTGTCCGATCCACCGTTGATTCTGCATCGCGACTGCGCGGGAGTCCCTATGATTCGCGCATTTGATCGCTTGCCAGAACCGGTGCCCGTACGACTTCACCGCCTCACCGTGCAACATTCGGTGATGGGTCATTAGCTAAACAGCATTCCGCAATACCCCACAACTCGCGACTTGTCGCCGCTGACGTCGGCACTGGTGGCGTAAGCGATGCGTTCGGCGCGTCGGAGACCACCGAGTTGTCGGAGTGTTTCCATAATCATCACTGCCGGCAGAACGCCACACATGCTGATGTTGCGTTCCGTCACCGTTTCATACACGTTGGTCGGGTCGAGACGTTCCAGCGATTGCATCGCGATCTCATCGAGACGCCGATTTTCGTCGTCGCTGGCGTAGTGGTTCATGTCGCTGGAAATTACCAGTAGCGGCTGGCGGTCCTTCAACTTGAGAACTTTCACGAGACCGGCAGCAAATTGCCGGCAGCGTTCCAAGTCTCCCGTGCCAATCACGATTCCAACCACCTTTGCCCGCGGAGCGAGCCGGGCGATGAAAGGCAATTCGATTTCAATGCCATGTTCGCGCACGTGCGCCGCGGCATCGAATTGCAAGCCGGGAATCGCTGCGACGAGTTCCTTGGCTAGTTCGACATCCGATTCGATCTCCGCGCCGGGGATCGACCATCGCTCGTTCGGCGCGACGGCCCATTCGACTCCCAGCCGCGTGTGCTTGGGGCTGATGATGATCACCGTGTCGGGAATCTCCACCTGCTTCAGTACTTGGGCAGCAATTCGCCCCGAATAGATGAGCCCCGCATGTGGCACCATGATTGCTGGAACCTGGCGTTTGGCACACTCCTCGCCCAGGTACTCGGTCACCATCTTTTCCAACTCGACCGCGGTTCCTGGATAGAAAGTTCCCGCAACGGCGGCCTCGCGCGTAGTCAGACCCGGCACCGCGCGAGGCGCATTGCTCACCGCAATCGACGCGTCGGTGGACTGAGCCGCGAAACTGAAGACACTGGCATTGGACGATTGAAACACATTCACGTGCTCTTTGGCGATCGCCAGCAATTCATCGGGAGTCTTGGCGGGATCAAACACCCAAGCGGACTTTTGTCCCTCGAGAATCATGAGCGCTCGGCGCGACGGATCGATGCCGCGCAGATCGGGTTCCGCAACATGCCCGTGCATCGCGGGATCGGACAAGAGAGTTATCGCGACCGACACGTTGCCGCTGGGAAGCTGGAGCTGCCCATTCTTCAGTGCGTTGGCGGCGGTTTCCGCCAGGTTGAACAGTGTCGACTGCAGCGGCATGCCGGGCCGCATCGATAAGCGGAAGAAGTGGATCGCGTTGCCGTTCTCCGGCTTGAGCGTCAGCGCAACACCGTTGACGGTACCATCGGACACGCCAGAAGCGTAGTAGCTCGGCGTCGCACCTTGAGCCAACGCGGCAATGTTGGCGCCGCCGTGCGCCGACAGCGTCTGCAATTCGATGACGGTGAGCAGCGGCGTCACGGCGGCATTCATGACAATCGCTTCCTCGGGGAATTTTCCGGGGATCTCGAACGCTTCAAACGTTTGGACCACCGTGTTCTGGTCTTCCCAAGCCGTTGTTGGCAGCCCAGCCTTACGGCATACCTGACGCAGGAATTCCTCAGCGCTGTATCCTTGCTCGGTGGCGACGGCGGGGAGCAACAACCCGGCATTGTCCTCGCGGCGAATCTGCAAACCGTGACGCCCGACTTCCACCGCCTGCACGCGCTCCGTTCCCTGCTCCTTGATGGGCTGAAAACCGTAGAGCAACTGCACGTGCACGTCTAGGAAAGGGAGCTCGGACACGGAAATCGGAGGCAGACGCGTGTCTTCGAGCGCGGTCCGGAGCGCCGATTGATGCAAGGCTTCAGCCAACGGCATCGTTCGGCCAATAGCGCCGCAGCAAGCCCGCAGCTTGCCTTGCCGTTTCAGCGTTACGAACGCCCCCATCACGGTACGGTCGGCGGCGCCGCCGAGCGTCGCGTCGGCGACCTGCTCCTGTCTGTTCTGGATCGCGGCGGCGATGGTCTCGCACGCAGACCGAAAAATCGTCCGCGACTGCCCCTCGGAGAGCTTGGGGCGTTGAGCTTGAATGCGGGCGGCTGCCCCTTCCGAGTCCTTCGGGCTGACCATCGGCGGGTCCTCTCGTATTGCAATAGTCGAAATGAGATTGGTGGTGGCGGGACGAGCAAATTGCGAAATCTGGATCGGCTGACGTTTGCGTCCCCAATTGCCCGGCCGTTCCTCAAAGACGCCAGCGATCTTGTGTCCACAGCGGCCGCACTTGTCCTTGTGCAGGTTGTACGGCCCTAGCTCATACCAATTGCGCTCGATGAGCAAAGCTTGGCACGCCGGGCAATACGTGCTTTGATTGACCACATCGTTGACGTTGCCGGTGTAAACGAACTTTAGTCCTTGCTGAATCGCAACCTCGCGAGCTTCGATCAGCGTAGCGTGCGGAGTATTCGGACGGTCCCGCATCCGGAAGTCGGGATGGAACGCCGTGAAATGCACGGGCACCTCATCCCCAACGTGCTGCAGAATCCAATCGCACATCTGGCGAATCTCGTCCATCGAATCATTGGCATCGGGGATTACGAGATTGGTGATTTCAAACCAGACATTGGTTTCCCGCTTAAGCCACTCGAGCGTGTCGAGCACCGGCTGTAGATGCGAATACGTGATCTTGTGATAAAACTCTTCGGTGAATCCTTTCAGATCGACGTTCGCAGCATCCATGAATTCGTAAAAGGGCGCCCGCGCGACCGGCGTGATATAGCCGGCGGTGACGGCTACGTTCTTGATGCCAGCGGCACGACAAGCTTTCGCCGTATCGATCGCATACTCGGCCCAAATCACGGGATCGTTGTACGTGTACGCAACGCTATGGCATTCAAAGTGCCGGGCCGCCTCGGCCACGGCGTCGGGCGTAGCGAGTTCGCTCAGACGCTCGACTTCCCGGGACTTCGAGATATCCCAATTCTGGCAAAACTTGCAACCGAGGTTGCAGCCGGCGGTGCCGAACGACAGAACACTTGTGCCCGGCAGGAAATGATTCAGCGGCTTCTTCTCGATTGGGTCGATGCAGAAACCGGTGCTTCGGCCATAGGTGGTCAGCAACATTTCGCCGCCGACATTCTGCCGCACGAAACAAAACCCCCGGTCGCCTGGCTTCAAATGACACTCGCGCGGACATAAATCACACACAATGCGGCCGTCGTCGGCGTCGTGCCACCAGCCGCCGGCAAAATGCCCATCGGGCCGAATCGAATGCTCTGGTGGTAGTTCAATAATGCGAGTCATTGGTCATTAGCCCAACTGATCCTCACTGGACCAATTCGTCGGCGGTGGCGGGTTCCGGGGAGGCTGCTGCTGTTGTTGTTTGAGCCGTTGTTGAAACTGCAACCACGTGGAATCCAACGACTCGAGCAATCGCGGAACCTGCGGCGACGACAGAAAGACTCGCGCCGACACTGCGGAATGCGGGAATAGGTTGCTCAGAAAATCGAGTTTGAACTCGGATGCCGTATGGCCGATCATCACGCCATTGGCATAGGACCCGCTGAGCACACTGTCCGGAATCTTCAGCTCGTCGTAGATCTCTTGAGCCGTTTGCGGCTTGGCTGGGGGTGGACCTTTGGGTAATACGGGGGGCGGTCCAAAACGTTGCGTGAACATTTCGAGGTTTTTGCGCAGTGCCTCGGCAAATTGCGCCAGCGTGCCGTGCGGCATGACAACTCTCGTCACGATCGACGGTGGTCCGCCGATATTCTGGATAAAGTCCAGAATGAACTCAGTCTGGCCGGTCATCACGATGACGCCGGTGCTAAATGCTCCCCGGCCGACGTTTTCCGGCACGCGGGCTGACAAATGTTGCATTTTGACTTGTTCTGGCTGACCACCATTCTGCGGTTGTTCGGGTTGGGACATAGTCGCGTTCGTCAGAGTGTTCTCAGGAAGTGGAAATACTTGCCTCAACTGTCACATGTCGCCATGCGGAGGGCTAGCGGTAACGGTCCGATTTCATTCTACACGCGATCTGAAAAGTCGGCGCGGGTGGCGTCAAGGTCCAACCGGGAATGCCGAGCGAAAGGCGTGCAAAATCGCTATAGTCCGCTGCACCAGAACGAAAGGGCCGCCACCACGGTGAACAAGACCACCAACGGGGAGCTGGCAAAGCAGGTCCCCCGTGGCAAGTAAGCATTGGAACGGCTGAAAACTCGTTTTGACACAGAAGGCTGAGCACGCTATGTTTCCGCCCGCTTGCCACCGCGGCAGGACGCCGCAGATGGTGGGTACGGCGCGTTTGGTCTTTGGGCCAAACTGTCACGCGGCGATCGGGACAGGGATGTCCCGGCTCGCCGTTTGTCACACTCCGCTGCTCCGACCATTCTCTCCGAAACACGTTCCAGGGCACATGGAGGTGCATTCTTGGTCGCTGTCAACACTCCAAATACCTCACCGCGCGTGGTCATTGTGGACGAATCGGACGAGTGCCGAGAGGTCTTGCATACCTTGCTGGCAAACCGTGGTGTGGCAGCGATCGCAACTCGCGGGGCGCGCGAAGGACTGGAATTAATGCGACAACATCATCCGGATGTCGTCGTTCTTGATCTCGACGCGGAGGAAGCCGATGACGACGGTGTCCGGGACGCGCTGGACTCGGAAGCCCGCGAACATCACACTGCGCTGGTAGTGCTCGGCAGGGTTCGGCGCTATGTCGACGCATTGCCCGACGGCCAAGTGCTTGCGAAACCCTACCACTATGCGCCGCTGCTCCGTACAATCGAGCGACTTCTCGGCCGATAGTCGGCGAGAAATCTCGTAGATCGCCTATTCGCAAGGCATGGCGGCATGGCTTCGTTGTTTGTGATCCAAGGCCGCGATCAGGGACGGCGTTTCGATCTTGCACAGGACACCGTCACGATCGGGCGCGACAATAGCAATGTCGTGCAGTTGCACGACAGCGAGTCTTCGCGCCATCACGCCGAAATCCGCTGGGCTGACGGCGGGCATCTGCTCGTCGACCTGCAGAGCTCCAACGGCACGTTCATCAACGAGAAGCCGATCACCGAGCAGCGTCTGGCCAATGGCGATCGCGTACAGATCGGCCGCACGCTGTTGATCTTCACGGGCGTCGACGATTCCTCAGCCCTTCAACTTCCCAATGTCGACATCGTTGGACGCGGCGGAGCCGGCGAGAACTCGCGGATCGTCAAGTCGTTCAGCCAGGAGGAAGGGAGTCAGATTCTGGCGAACTTCGACGAAGCCGAAAGCCCCTGGCTGGCGCGGGCTCGCAGCAACTTGCAGATCATGTACCGAACCGCACTGGCGGTCAGTCACACGCTCGACATCGATCAACTGCTTTACCGCATCATGGAACTGATTTTTGAATGGGTTGAGACGGATCGCGGTTGCATGATGTTGGTGGATCCCCGGACGGGCGAACTTACTCCGAAGGTCAGCCGGCATCGGAAGCGCCGCCAGCGGGACGACCAAGAGCGGTTCGAAATCAGTCGCACAATTCTCGACTACGTCATGGCAAATAAAGAAGGAGTCCTGACCAGTGACGCTCGCGAGGACCAGCGGTGGGACCCGGCCGCAAGCATCCTCAAGATGGGCGTGCGCGAGGCGATTTGCGTGCCGATGCAGGGCCGATACGGGATTGTAGGCGTGATCTACATCGACACCTTCACTCCGCCCGGCCGCTACATCCAACGCGCCCCCGAGAAGTTTTCCGAAGAACACCTCAAACTGATGATCGCCATCGCCCACCAAGCTGCTTTGGCGGTCGAGGACACGATGTACTATTCGGCGATGGTGCAGTCTGAACGGCTGGCGGCGATGGGGCAAACCATCGCCACCCTGTCGCATCACATCAAGAACATCCTGCAGGGTATCCGCGGTGGTAGCTATCTGATCGATGAAGGACTACGCAACGAGAATAACGAGATCGTGCGCAAGGGCTGGAAAATCGTCGAGAAGAACCAGGAGAAAATCTCCAACCTCGTGATGGACATGCTGACCTTCAGCAAGCATCGCGAGCCGGAGTTCGTGCCGGCGAATATGAACGAATTGGTGACCGAGGTGGCTGAGTTGATGCAAACGCGCGCATCGGAGACCGGGGTCGAGCTGTCGGTTCGCACGCAACCCGACCTGCCGGAACTGATGTTCGATCCCGAACTGCTCCTCCGCGCCGTCCTCAACGTCGCCACCAATGCGGTCGACGCCTGCGAGCAGAGTAAACCGGGACGCGTCTCCCTGGCCGTCGAGTACCTGGCCACTAAGGCCCTGTTGCGAATCATCGTCGAGGACAACGGACCGGGGATCGCGGAACAGGACATCCCGCGCATATTCGCTGTATTCGAGTCGAGCAAGGGAGCGCGCGGAACCGGGTTGGGCCTGCCAGTCAGCCAAAAAATTCTGCGCGAACACGGCGGCGAAATACTTGTGACCAGCGAACTCGGAGCTGGAAGCCGCTTCTGCCTGGAACTTCCCGCCGTCGCCTGCGAAGCCGCCTCACGCGGCGATACCATGGCCGGGCCACTCGTGTAGAGTTCGTAGCACATGCGTCCCGCTTGTGTCGTTTCCTCGTTTAACCGCAAGCCGCAGGCGTGCGCGCTCTTTGGAATTGCCGCGGATCAAGCGCACGCCTGCGGCTTGCGGTTAAACGAGTCGATTGGTATCGGCAAGATCGGCCATTCGACCGGCTGAAACAAACAGCAACCGGCCGGAAATGTGCGTGGGTGGGAGCGAGGTTAGTATCGCCACGGCGCGGCGATAGGCTTCCAGCTGTGGCAGATAGTATTCAACCCGTGATTGCCAGACGACGTCGTCATTCTCAGAGAACTGATCTGTCTTGAAGTCGATGACCTCCGCTCCAACGACTCGGTCGCCGTCGAATAACAGCACAACTCGATCGATGCACCCCGTCAGCAGGCCATCTTGATCAGGCACCGCGAAAGGACGTTCGGTTTCGACGGTTAGCCGCCCGGCGGGCTGATCGCGATAAGCCCGCCGGCGCAGCTGGTCGCCAATCGCCGGCGTCTGCAACATGTTGTGAAACTCGACCAGCCATTCGCGGATGGGTATCGCAGCGAGTTCCCCCCGCGTCACGTCTTCCGCGATGACACGCAGATCCGCGTCGCAGGGGAGTCCATCTTCCAACCAGGCGACTTGTTGGAACCACGCGTGCAGCACGCTTCCGCGCAGTGCCGCGAGATCCTCGCCCGACTCGAATCCTTTGCCCAACCTCAGGCTCGCTCCCCCCTCCAAACCCGACGGGGAAACACGACCCAAACCGCGACGACGGCGCTCAGTCGGGGCGAGTTGAATCGGTACGGATGCCGTCGATCGTGCGGATTCAACTTGTCCATCGTCTTGGCGGACATCCGCCGGAGGGCTGGCGAGCATCCAATGGCAATCACCTTTTTCAAACAGCACCGCGGCTGCCGGCGCCTGGCTGCCGTTTGTGAGGGATGCGCGCAACAGGCCCGCGAAGGTCCGTGGCAACGACTTCTCATTTTCCTTGGACGGCGCGATCACCATATAAACCGCTTGTGCTGCGCGGGTCAGTGCCACGTAGAGGACACATAGGGACTCCGAGAGCTCTTGGTTCGCATAGGCGTCGAACATGCGTTGAATGTCCCGCGGCAGGAGTTGCCGTACTTGGGCATTCGCGTAACGGCAGACTCGCGAGACGGGCGCGGTGGGTTGCGGACGTTCCGTGACAAACGGAGGTGTTTGTCCGGTCAAGGAAAAATCCAGCTCCGGCAGAACCACGATGTCGAATTCGAGTCCTTTCGACTGATGCACGGTCATGACGCGGACAGCTGCCCGCAGCGGATCGGCGATTCGTTTTTGTTCCAAGCGCCGAATGAAGTCGTCAGCGCGGAGCGTGGCACGCGGTTGATACAAATAAGCCATTTCCACCAACTGCCGTAGCCGAGTTGCGTCGCGCGAACCGATGTGTTCGTGTAACCCGTCCACCCAGCGTTGAATGGCGCGGCCATAGCCATCGGCGAGCAACGCCGCACGAATCTCGGTGCTCAAACGTCGGGCCGCTTTGTCATCGTCATGCGTGGTCAGTCGGGACATTTCTGCTAATGGAGACGTTGCGATATGGAACCGCGCCACCGTGTCACCGGGATGATCGGCCAACCGCAATAAGGAAACGATCAGTTGCACCGCGGCCGAGTCGGTTAACGGATTGCCACCTTCCTCGCTGGCTCGCACCGAGCGTCTCCGCAAAGCGTGAATCATCGCAGCTACGGTGTCGTTCGTTCGCACCAGGACGCCGATCTCGCGACCCGATGCCGAACTGATCAACTCCTCGATCAACTTGGCTGCGGAGTTCAACACGGCGTCCTGGGGCGATTCGCCATCACTTGGCAATGGAGCGGTTCGCAAGCAGGCATAGCCAGCCAACTCAGTTCTGGCCGTTGAATGCTCTTCGAACTGCTTGCGCCAGGAGTCCAGCGCACCAGCCGCCTGATCGAACACGGGGTGTTTCTGAAGTCCGCGAAAAACCTGATTCACTGTCTCGATGACGGCCGGGGAAGAACGAAAACTTTGCGCTAGGCCCTGTCGGGTCAGTTGAGGCACGTGTTGCTCGATCGCGTCAAAGATCTCCGCCACGCCGCCACGCCAGCCGTAGATGGCCTGCTTTACATCTCCGACACAAAAGAATGACGACTCTCCGTCGTTGCGCGACGTCCGTTCGACGAATGGACGCAGCACGCGCCATTGACGCGGTGAGGTGTCTTGGAACTCGTCCAACAGCAAATGGGTGATCTGGCCATCGAGTCGAAACGAAAGGTGGCTGGCCGCCGCGGCCGATGCAGAATCTACTTCGGTGATCGCCGATCGTTCGTTCCGGCCCAGGGCTATGTCAAGCTGATGAGTGATGTCGTCAAACCGCAGTCCAGCATGTTCTTCCTGAAACCGTCGTCGCGCCGAGTCAAACTTGTGCAGCAGCTCGAACGATCCCGCGGTTTGCAACGCGATGCGATTGACCACCACCGCACGGACCTGATCCAGTAATCGGCGATAGATCCGGACTGCTTCGTCGGGTAGCGGCTTGCCGTAATAGGTCGTTTCACCCGCCAGAACCTTGCTTGCCAGTCCCCGCTCCGCGAAACCATCCCAGTCGTCGGCCAATGCCCGGTCGTAGTCGGTGTCGCGCGCCTGCGCGGCGCGTTTGTCAGGAAACTGGACTTGCCGCAATTCCGCCAGCAATGTGGCGATCTCGGCCGATTCCAACGGTTTGTGTTGCGGAATCGAATGCCAGGCCCGTGCGTCGGTTTCCTGGAACAGGCCGTGCAAGTCGCGGACAGTCTCTCGCACGAGTTGCCCGACGCCGCGGCGCGTTTCACCCTTTGTCAGTAAATGCGCCAGCCGCAACAACTCGGATGTGCTCTCTTGGCGCAGCACCGCGGCAATCGCTGCGTCGCGCAAAGATTGTTCCTCCAACTCGTCGATGATTTGCCAACCGGGGGGCAAACCGATCTCCAAGCTCGTGGCACGAGCCATTTGGCCGAATAAGCTGTCGAGGGTACAGATCCGAAGCCGATGCAGATTGCGCAGCAAATCTTGCAGCATTTCGCAGCAGCGGTCGCGCGACAATCGCTGGCAGCCGAGAAACGATTGAAGCGATTGCCGCTCGTCCTGGTCTTGAACGGCCGCAGCCAATCGTTGCACGATGCGTTCCAGAATCTCGCCAGCCGCTTTTCGCGTGAATGTTGTGGCCAGGATTCGGTCAGGCGGCACGCCACGCTCCATAAGCGCCAGATAGCGGTTGGACAATTGAAATGTCTTCCCGGTGCCCGCCGACGCGCGAATTACTAGATTTGTGAATGGCATCCGTGGGCTCTGTTGGGCGTGGTCGTGTCTCTCCGAGACACGCACCCTAATAGTTACCAAAAGTCGATCCGGCCATAGCGGCTCGAGTCTCAGAGAGACTCGGCCACAGGGAACAACAACGCAGCGACAATTGATATAGAAGGCGGCACACCGGGACGCAACTGCCCATGGTCTGCGTCTATAATCCGAAAGTCACAATCCTCCACGTTCTAGGAATCCAGGTATGCTCGACCCTAGCGGCCCAACCCATCCCGGAGCGGACAAGACTCAGCCGGTCGCGGACGGCTCGCTTCCGGCGGTGCGGTCGTCGTCCGCACCGCGCAGTGAACCACGACGGCCGGCGACGTCGGCCGGCTCAGCAATGTCCAATCGGCTGCTGTGGTTTCTGTTTGCTTTATCGATCTTGTTGCTGTTGCGGTTTGTGGTCCCCTATTTCGCGGAACAAATTCAATATGCAGTCACGCGAGGCAAGCAGCGAGCGGAGTATGAAACAGCGGGGCTGGGTCTGGATTTGCTGAAGCTGGAGCAGATATCCCAGGCTTACCAACTGGTATCGCAGCGCGTCGCACCGAGTGTCGTGCTTATCAACATATCGAGCGTTGTCGAGGCACCACGATCGGACGATCTGTCGGCCTTGTTCGGACCGAAGCTGCGCGAAGCGCAAGGGCAAGGCTCCGGCGTGATCGTCGATGGCGCTGGATACATCCTGACGAACAATCACGTGGTGGAAAATGCGACCGAGATTCAGGTCGCATTGTCTGACGGCCGAGTTACCCAGGCTCGCGTCGTCGGACTGGATCCGCTGACCGATCTAGCGCTGCTCAAAATCGCCGCCGATAAGCTCACGCCGGCCGATTGGGGGGACAGCGATGCACTGCCGGTTGGTGCACTCGTGTGGGCGGTCGGCAGCCCGTTCGGTCTGCAACGTAGCATCACGGCAGGTATTCTCAGCGGCAAGAACCGGCAAGGGCTCGCCGGCTCGGTTTATCACGATTTCCTGCAAACCGACGCGGCGGTTAATCCCGGCAATAGCGGTGGACCCTTGGTCGACGCGCGCGGACGCGTCGTCGGCATCAACACCGCGATTTACGGAGCAGCGTACCAAGGGATTAGCTTCGCGATTCCGGCCAACGAAGCGCGCGGCGTCTACGACCGATTGCGATCTGAGGGGCGGGTCGCACGCGGCTGGCTCGGCGTTGGCCTGGAAGACCTGGATTCTCCAGTCGCGCGACGATTTCCAATTCACGTCAAACAAGGAGTGCTCGTCGTTCAGGTCGCGCAGAATTCGCCGGCTGAGAAGGCAGGACTGCTCTCCGGTGATGTCATCCTGCAATGGGACGGACACGAGACGGACAGCCAGACCACGCTCAGCCGGCTAATCGCGCGGACCAAGATCGGCTCGACTGTCAACGTCGTGATCCAGCGTCGCGAGCAGAAGATGACTCTGTCCGTCACCGTCGAAGAACGACCCATCATCGCCAAATGAATGTCCGCATTTCACGCCATGATTCCCGTATGGACTCGTCCAGCGACGTCGGTCAAGCGGAAATCGCGGCCGCCATAACGGAAGGTAAGGCGCTCATGGTCCAGCCCCAAGAGATGTAGCAGAGTGGCGTGCAGGTCGTGGACGTGCATCTTGTTTTCGACCGCGAAGTAGCCGAACTCGTCGGTGGCTCCGTATTTAATGCCACGCTTCACTCCGCCACCTGCGAACCAAATAGTGAACCCTTCCGGATTGTGGTCTCGGCCATCCTTTCCCTGTGCCACGGGCGTGCGGCCAAATTCGCCACCCCACATGACTAGCGTGTCGTCAAGCAATCCGCGCTGTTTAAGATCGCGCAGCAAACCGGCGATCGGCCGATCGACTTCGCCAGCGTTTTTCTGATGGCCGTTCTTCAAATCGCCGTGCTGATCCCATTGCACGTTGGAATCGCTATGGGTCACTTGGATGAATCGCACGCCGCGCTCGGCGAATCGCCGAGCCAACAGGCACTGCCGTCCAAAGTTCTCCGTAACTTTGTCGTCCAATCCATAGAGCCGAAATGTCGCGGCCGTCTCGTCGGAATAGTCCTGGATTGCCGGCACCTGTTGCTGCATGCGAAATGCCAACTCAAACGAACTGATGCGGGCTTCCAGCGCCGCCTCGGGGCCACTGGCGAGCAGGTGTTCGCGGTTCATGGCTTGGAGCAGATCGAGCTGGGATCGCTGTTGTTCGCGAGTCCACTGTTCATTACGGATGTACTTGACCTGGGCCAGCGACGACGGCTGGCTTGCCACGCCGAGCGGCACGCCTTGGAACTCGGCCGGTAAAAACGCCGACCCCCAATTCTTCACACCGCCGTGTGCCAGCGTCGGACAGATCGTGATGAAGCCCGGCAAGTCGTCGTTTTCCGTGCCGAGGCCGTAATTGACCCACGCCCCCATGCTCGGCCGCACAAAATTGTCGCTGCCAGTGTGTAGCTTAAGCAGTGCTCCGCCATGGGCCGCGTTCGTCCCGTGAACTGAATTCACGATGCACAAGTCATCCACGCATTCCGCCACGTGTGGAAACAGTTCACTGACCTCGATGCCCGATTCTCCGTGCGGTCGGAACTTCCACGGAGAACCGAGCAAGTTGCCTGTCGGCGCGAACTGGACGCGCGGTTTCGCAAACGGCAGCGGCCGGCCGTCATTCGCCTGCAGCTGTGGTTTGTAATCAAACGTATCGACGTGCGACGGACCTCCTTTCATGAACAAGAAGATCACCCGATTGGCTCGCGGCGGAAAATGCGTCCTCCCCGGATAATCGGCCCCGCTGGCCAGTTGGCCATCGACGAAGTTGGCCAAAGCGAGATACCCGAACCCTAAGCCACAGTGGCGCAACATATCGCGCCGCGAAAAAGCGGCCGCTCCAGGAACACGCATCGTCATAAGACCGACTCCTTGTGGCCGAGTCTCTCCGAGACTCGAGCCGTTGTTGCTGGATCGACCCTTACTCACTATTAGGGTGCGCGTCTCGGCGAGACGCGACCACTGTCACTATCGCACATGAATGAACTCGTTCGACGCGAGCAACACGTGGCAGTAGGACTGCCAGGCCTCTCGGCGAGCCGCATCGCTATCCCGGTCGCGGGGCGAAGCGTGCGGATAGCGTGCCAGGAAATCCGTCAATTGATCGATTTCAGAGTCGCTAGCCGGACGGCCAAAACAGCGAGCACAGAGCCATTGGACTCGCGCCCGGTCGTCGGCAGTCTCGGACCAGGCCGCGTCCGCCAGCGCACGGGCGGAATTGAGCACTAATTGGCTGTTCATTACGAACAACGCCTGCGGGGCGACCGTCGACGCGGCCCGGTCACCGCTGGGGACCGTGGCGTCGGTCGCGTCAAACAATTGGCATAGATCGTAAACATTATTGCGAACCACCGGTAAATAGACGGTGCGCTTTCGCGAGTCGTATTTCGTGTTGTCTTTGGAAGTGTGGTCGAACAAGTATTCGCGATTGCCAACATGTAGCAACGAACCGCCCATCGCGGTGTCGAGTTGGCCGCTGACGAAGAGGAGCGAATCGCGAATGGCCTCGGCTTCCAAACGCCGAATGGGAAATCGCCACAACAACCGATTGTCGGGATCGACTAACAACGGCGAGCTGGCATTCGCTGCTACGTTCCGGTCCGCCTGGCCGGACTGGCAATACGCCGCGCTGCCGACGATCAGTCGGTGCAACTCCTTCATCGACCAATCGTGGTCCATGAACCAAACGGCTAACCAATCCAGCAACGCCTGATTGGTCGGTCGATCTCCGAGCTTTCCGAAATTGTCCGTCGATTCCACCAGCCCGCGTCCGAAGTGCCAGCGCCAAACTCGATTCACGAGCACGCGGGCCAGCAACGGATTGCGGCGGTCGGTGAGCCAATCGACGACTTCACGTCGGCCACTGTGCGGCGTGGGAATCGTAAGCGATTCGGTAACCATTACGGCTGGCACGCCGCGAGGCACAACTTTGCCACGAGTCAAATGGCTGCCGCGCAAACAAATCGCGGTGTCTGTCGGGGTCCCATCGGTGGCTCCCATCGCGGTCGACAACGGCGGGGGAGTCTTTTCCAGTTTTTGCAATTCATCACGTTGTTGCTTGAGCTGGGTTTTGATCGCGTCCGGGAATTGCTTCTCGGAATCCTTGGGCAAAGTCGCTCCCGGGCCCGATGCCGCCAGAAGCGCCTGGTTGGCCCCATCGATCGTGCTCTGAATCGCGGCCTTCTTTTCCGAGACCTGGCGATCAAATGCCGCTTTCGCGACCAACTCGGCCGGCGTGGCGATTGGATTCTCGTACCAGCGCGCCACCTTTTTGAAGTTCTCCATCGTGCGCGTACTTTGGAAGATTCCGGCCAGTGCGTAGTAATCGTCCGCGCGGATCGGATCAAACTTGTGGTCGTGGCAGCGTGCGCAGCCGAGCGTGAGCCCAAGAAACACACGACCGAACGTATCGATTTGTTCGTCGACGATATCCATTTCCATCTTGCCTTCGTCGACCTCGGCCAGCACTTTGGGACCCAGCGCCAGAAAGCCCGTGGCAATCAGTCGCTCATGCCGCAACAGTTCGTTCTCGGCCGGCAAGAGATCGCCAGCCAGCTGTTCGCGCGCGAACTGATCGAACGGTTTGTCGTGATTGAACGCCCCGATTACATAGTCGCGGTATCGCCAGGCATTTCCATGTGCCACGTTTTCGTCCAAACCATTCGAGTCGGCGTATCGTACAACATCCAACCAGTGCCGACCCCAACGCTCGCCGTACCGTGGCGAACACAAGAGCCGATCGACCACCTGATCGCGCGCCTGGGGAGAATCGTCCGCCAGGAATTCGTCGATTTCTTGAGTTGTCGGCGGCAGACCGACCAAGTCCAAGGTGACGCGGCGAATCCAAGTTCGCTTGTCGGCGAGACCGGATGGCTGCAAATTCTTCGCTTCCAACTCGGCCAGCAGAAACCGATCGATTGCCGTGCGGGGCCAATTCGTGTGGTGGACCTCCGGCGGTTTCGCCGCGACAGGAGGCTGGAAGGCCCAGAATTGCCGGCCCCGCTCCAAGTCGATTGTCATTTGCGGAGTGATGGTCGTGCCTGCGGCATCCGGGTGCGGCAAACCTCGGGCAGTCCATTCCCGCAGAATAGCAATTTCAGCGTCGGGCAACTTCGCTTTGGGCGGCATGCGCAGATCGTCGTTCTGATAGCCCACGGCGGCCAGCAGCAGGCTTTCGTCCGGCCGACCGGGGACAACCGCCGCACCCGATGCCCCGCCACGGAGAATTGCCGCGTAGCTGTCGAGCCGCAGTTCACCTTCTTGTTTCTTCGCTCCGTGGCACTCATAACATCGTTGCACTAGCAGGGGCCGGACCCGCGACTCAAAGAATCGCAAGTCGTCGTCCGGGTTGGACGGCGACCGCTCCTGGGCTCGGGCGTCGAGCGCCAGAATCAATAGACAAACGGCTAACATGCCAAGCCGCGTCTGGGTTAATTTCATTCGGCACCTCAGAGGTCAAAACCACTGATGCTTATTATAGGTTGATCCGAGCGCGAACCCCAACCCACGTCGGACGCCAGTGGTGGCACCGTTTGAAAAAATGAGTGGCTGACGGCTGAGCTTGCGAAGCCCCAAGTGCGCAAGTTTGCAGGGCATCGCTGCGCTCGCCCCCGGAATCCCCATTGCAGATTTGTCAGACCAACTGTCCAGGGGAAAATAGCACAAGGCGTGCAACGCTCACGCGCCGCACGCCTTGTTGT
>CAZFLF010000024.1:0-16798 GCA_964519825.1 uncultured Pirellulaceae bacterium
TACTTACTGCCGCGTCCAATGATACGGTTCTCAAGCAAATCCTCCGAATACCGTTCCGCCAAGGTCGTGGATATAATCCACAGAGTCGGCAACAAGAGTAGAGCAGTATCGAGGGACAAACGACGATGCCCGAGCCTGACCACATCGACGAGGTGCTGCGTAGCTGGCCTTATGATCCAACCGCCCTCAGTGTCCGAATCGTGAACGGCATAGATGGCCGAGATGTCCTGCAGATGCGAATCGATATGGGCATTTTGCAACTTGAACTTGAAGGCCGCCCCGACCGCACAAGACCCAATGGCTGCGAGACTTACTACGATTATCTGCTAGGCCGAGCGGCCGCACAGGGAGATGAATTTGAACTCGACGAAGACCAATGCGACGAGGTCGATCGAGAGTTTGTTCAGTATTACCACCGACGCATTTGCTGGCTGCGGCTGCAGAATTATCGCAAGGCCGTAGCGGACGCCGATCACACGCTGGTACTGATGGACTTTTGCAAAAAGTACTCGTCCGATGACCAGTGGACAGTTACGCACGAACAGTACCGCCCCTTTGTGATGTTTCATCGGACCCAGGCGCTCGCGCTGGCCGAATTGGAAGACCAGCACGCCGAAGCAGCTGTCGAGGCGATCAACGACGGTTTGGACCGCATCAAGGAGGTGTTCGTTGAGTACGAGGCGGAAGATCAATACGACGAAGACGAACTGGTGCAACGGCTACACGAGTTACGCGAAGCGCTCCGCAAGGAATACGATGTCGGGCGTACGCTGCACGAGCGATTACAGGACGCGGTTGCATCCGAGCAATACGAGCTGGCGGCCAAATTGCGAGACGAACTGATGCGCCGTCAGCTTTGACCGGCCAACCGATTCGTTCCAGACGGATCCGCCTTAACGCCACCAAAAGCCGCAAAAACAGGTGTTGTAGTGCAGCACATCGACTTGCGAGAATCCGACTCGCTGGAGCAAATTGAGTTGATAAACCAGCGGCTTTGGAGTGTCTTCCTTTTCGATGTAGCCGAACACGTGATCGCGATAGGCGGAATCGCGAATGGCAGCCAGATGTTCACCGTATCGCGACCACATCATCTCGTGAACGGCTGAGTTCGGATGAGTCACCATGTCGAAGATCCACAGTGAACCGCCCGGCGCAAGTGACCGATACAGTTTTTCAAAAGTCGCTTCCCACTCGGCGTCCGTACGCAGATGGTGCAAGACGGCTCCGGCGAGAATCACGTCATAGCTCTCGGCGGCGAGCGGGATCTCGCGCACATCTCCCTGAATGCCCTTGATCGCGCACACTTGTGCAGCGCGAATGCGTTGTCCTGCACGGTCGAGCATCGGTCGACTGAGATCAATCAATGTGATCGTGCAAGGGTCGTAGTGCAAGCGTATCGCTTGCATCGCCACAGGGGTGACCCTGTGCTACGAACGAGGACACAATTCGCGCGTCGTTGTTCGGTCCCAGCCTAGACGTTCTTGAGCGGTTCGGTCGAGTCGCCAAACCGGTTGACCTCGCTGACCCCCATCCTCTGGGCCATGCTCAGGAACAAGTTGCACAGCGATTGAGAGTTGTGATTCACGTGGCGGCCGGCAGTGAACGTGCCGCCTCCACCCCCGGCCAACACCAGGGGCAAGTCGCTATGCGTGTGGCGGTTGCCGTCGGCATTTCCGCTTCCATACACGATCATGGAGTTGTGCAGCAGCGACTTGCCATCGATATCCGGCGTCTCTTTGAGCTTGCGAAGGAATTTTGCGAACTGCTGTACATACCACAGATCAATATCCCTTACCTTTTCGATCCAGTCTTGGCGGTTTTGGTGGTGCGTCAGGTCGTGGTGGCCTTCGGAAATGCCAATTTGATCGAACGACCGATTGCTGCCATCGTGCGACAAGAGGAGCGTGGCCACTCGTGTCGAATCGGTCTGAAACGCGAGGAACAGCAACTCATACAGCAGCCCAACGTGCGTCTCGTAGTCGCCGGGAATGCCCACCGGCGTTTCGATTTTCGGATCTTTGAAGTCGCCGAACGTCTCTGCTTTCTTGATCCCCGTTTCAACCTCGCGAACGCCGTCCAGGTATTGGTCGAGCTTAGCCTTGTCGCGCTGGCCAAGTCGCGTCCGCATGGAGCGCGCGTCGTCCAGAACGAAATCCAGGACCGAGCGCTGTTCTTGCAGGCGCCTTTTCATGTTCGCCAGTCGCTCACCAGGAGCCCCGACGCCGAAAAGCCGCTCGAAAATGAGCCGCGGATTCGCCTCGGGGGTCATCGGCGTTGTTGCGGAATTCCAAGAGAGGTTGTACTGGTAGGCACACGAATATCCCGAATCGCAGCCGGATGACTGCCGAGTCGCATCCCCGGTCAATTCCAGCGACGGCAGACGTGTTAGGTGGCCAATTTGCTTGGCAATCAACTGATCAATCGAGACTCCAGCGCGAATGTCCGTCGCGCTTTTGTTGAGACGCACCCCCGTCAGAAAGGTCCCGTTGCCCCGAGCGTGATCGCCGGCGCCGTCGGGTCCAGCTTCACCCGCTTTCTGGTCTAAACCTTTGAGTACCTGAATGGAATCCTTAACGACCTCCAGGGGTTTGAGCGTGCGGCTAAACTCAAAGTCGTTTCCCTCTTCCGTCGGCCACCAGGCGGAAGGGATCGCGCCGTTGGGGAAGTAAACAAACGCCGCGCGCAGTGGCGCACCGGAAGACGTCGCTGCGAGGCTGGCCGCCGAGTCTTCCGTTGCCGTTGCCCCAGCGCACAAACCTGCTGTTCCGAGCGATTCAAACGCCGGCACGGCCAGGCAAACGCCAAGTCCTTGCAAAAACCGCCGTCGATTTGGCAAAAACGGGGGATTGCCGCGAAGTTCCGTCAGAGACCTCGAGAATGGCATCGGCGTATTCCTTAGGGTTGGTTCTATTTCGAGGCGTTTGAGACAGTCGCCTTGTCGGCATCCGCCAATCGTGTTCGTTGAAACGGTACCGAATCGATGACGCCCGCGATCAGTACGGATGCGTGGCCTTCACTGGCCACGAGTCGCTCGACAATCCGATCGACCGCATCCATATCATAGTATTCTAGGCCTCGTCCTAGCGCGTAGGTCAGCAATTTTTCTGCCAGGCAGTAATAGAAATCTTGTCGGCGCGCGGTAACCAGGACCTTCTTCAATTGTCGGATGTCCGCGAAGGATTCGCCGGTAATCAATGTCCCCTTTGGGTCCAGGGGATGTCCACGTTCGGTGTCACGCCAGCGGCCCAGAGCATTGAAGTTCTCGAAAGCTAACCCCAGTGGGTCCATGCGATTATGGCACGAGCTGCAAATCGCCTTTTCGCGATGGATTGCCAGGGCTTCACGCAGTGTGAGATTCTCGCCACTTCGTTCGGCCTCCTCGAGCGCCGGGATATCGGGGGGAGGCGGCGCGGGCGGCATCCCCAGGATGTTGTTCAGAATGAACAGGCCACGCTTCACGGGTGATGTGCGGTCGGGATTGGACGTGACGACTAGAGTTGTTCCTTGGGTGAGGACGCCGCCACGGAGACTATCCATGGGAAGCGCGACCTGCCGCATCTCGTCCCCTTGCACTCCATCGATGCCATAGTGTTTCGCGAGCCGCTCGTTTAAGAATGTGTAGTCCGCGTCGAGTATCTCCAGCAGGCTGCGATTCTGTCGCAGGATAAAGGCAAACATCATCTCGGTTTCGCGGCGCATCGCCCGGCGCAGGTCGCCGGTGAGTTCAAAGTCTCGACCGCGGCGAAACGAGGAGAAGAAGGTCGTGCGCAGCTTTTCCAATTCCGCTTTTTCCGCGTCGGTGAGCTGTTCCGCTTCCTTTCGTCGCAGCTCACGAAATCGCTCGCGACGCTTTTCGGCTTCGGGATCCGGGCGATTTTCACGAGACAGGACCGCGGACGCGTTGATAGGAACGCTCTCGATATCACGGGATTGCAGCCATTGTCCGACAAAATTCCGGACCAATTGCTCGGATCGCGGGTCGGCCAACATGCGTTCCACCTGTTTGGCGAGGTTCGCGCGCAACTGACCCGCCGCCGCTAAGTGGAATAGCTCGTCGTCCGGCATCGACGACCATAAGAAATAGGACAATCGCGAGGCCAGCGCATACTCGTCAATGAGCGGATATTGCTCCGGCGAGTTCGCCGCAGGCGTGGGAACTTCCTCACGGAACAAGAATCGCGGAGAGGCGAGAATTGCGACGATCCCTTGCGCCACGCCCGCCTCAAACGTCTTGTTTTCCTGCCGATAAATGCTCTCCGCCAATCGCGCCAGTCGCTCGCTGGTGTCTGTTTCTACAGGACTCCTGAAAGCACGTCGGGCGAATTGGCCGAGAAGCTCCGCCGCATACGCGCGACGTTCATCCACGCCTGTCGGGACTTCGCGCGGAAAGAACCGCTCGTAATTCTTGGGGCGAGACCAGTGTTCTTTCGCCATCGGGCCTCGGAGCATCACTGTGTCGATGCGCAACGACAGCTCACGGATCCGCTTATCCTTCGTGAGCGGTTTCACCTCGAGAGAGAGTTCGTGCTCACCCGACTTCCAGGTGCGATCGATTTCGAAATGAAATGGCCGGCCCCCTTGCCGCGTGAACTCCTTTGACAAGACCTCTTCCCCATCGACGCGGACAAGTAACTGACACTTGTTGTAATCGAACTGCCCATCCACAAAGCGTTCGTCGGCCCGCAGGTCGATAACAATCTTGTATTGTCCTTCGTGCTCGACGGTGATTGTTTTGGAACGCACCGCTGGCTCGTAATACGACAACGTCAATGGACCCGTGCCGCGGTCATCCTTTTCTTTGGCTTCCGCAGTGGCAAAAGCGCTCCCCGGAATTGTCCGTTCGGACGGTACTCCGGGGACCTGCGGAACTGCCTGATCAACGATCGACTTGGCCGCGTCGATATACTTCTCGAGCATCACCGGTGACATTGTGAGGACGTCACCAATGTTGTCAAAACCATGCCCCGTGTCGTCGGGAGGAAATGCCAACGTCGTATCAAAGTCGATTCCGATCAGATCGCGAATCGTATTGCGATACTCGATGCGATTGAGTCGCCGAACCGTAACGCGGCCAGGGTCCGGCTGTGCTGGGTTAATGCCAAACGCGGCCGACTTGATCCAGAGCTGGATGGCCTCTCGTTCAGCGGCGGTGGGCTGTTCCTCGCCCTCGGGGGGCATCAAACCGGAGCGTAACTGCTTGAACGCACGAAACCACAGCTGCCGGTCGTGCAGCAGATCCTGATCGGATTCGGGCCGGTCAAACGACACACCCCCTTCGCTGGTTTCGGGATTGTGACAGCCAACGCAGTAATTCGACATGATTGGCTTGATTTCGTCGCGAAACCGGGCGGCTCCATCCCGCTCGGCGGCGGAAACTGTCCAACTGGCAGCCAGAATTACCACGTGCCCGACGAAGTAGACCCGCAGTGTGGTTCGGCCGAACGCCGTCCAATTTGAAAATCCCCTCATCTTCCACACCCTATTTGAAGGTACAACCCGATCGTGACGCCCTGGTTCTACTCCGTCGTATGCGGTCATTCAACGATTGTTTACTTTAGCGGAAAATGAGCTTGCAGTTGCCTTCTGGTTGCTGATCGCGCACGATTAGTCCATCCCAGGTAACGCAGGAAGCTAATGAGGTCGTCCATGGATCATGAACAAGGCATCCCGTCAACCGCAACCCGCAGGCAATTCCTGAGTTGGGGTCTATCAAGCGGTGTTGGCTTGTCTTTGGCCGGCTTTTGGCGTGCCCAGGCAGTTGCGGAGTCGTTGGGGCGAAAGACCGCGAAGATTCGCTCGTGTATCGTCGTCTTTTATTACGGCGGGCCGAGTCATCTGGATACTTTCGATCTGAAGCCGCAAGCGCCGGCGGAAGTGCGCGGCGAGTTTCAGCCGATCGCCACATCGGTTCCGGGGACTCAAATCTGCGAACATCTCCCCCGGATGGCTCGCGTCATGCACAAAGTGGCCATTGTCCGCAGCATGTCTCACGGCAATCGGCTGCACGATTCGGCGTCAACCGAGGCGCTAACCGGCCGGCAATCGCCACAAGGAGACCGAGAAGAGTTCGCGCCAATCCCTCAGTTCTTTCCTTGTCATGGCGCGACGCTCAGTTATCTCACTCGTGACCTGCGACTCGATGTATCCCACGCGGCATTGCCATGGATGTTTCACAACGTCGTGGATGTCCCCTGCCAAGGTGGCGGCTTTCTCGGTGCGGCCTATGATCCTTTTCGCATCGACGGGAATCTCGATTCAATGACGTATCGTTCCGAGTATCTGACCCGCCCGGAAGATTTGACGATGGGTCGCATCGCGGATCGCCGACGGCTGCTCGGCAATCTCGAACAACCACTGCGCAGTGGCGCGGCTCCAGCTCAATCGGACCTGTTGCGGCAATACTACGACAAAGCATTTGACTTGCTGGGATCGGAGGCGGTCCGCCGTGCTTTAGACATCACTCAGGAACCCACTAGCATGCGCGAGCGGTATGGCCTGGGCGACGAGTCCCCACCGGGAGCGACGGGGGCGGCTCCACCAGGTACCCGCAGAAACCTTCGGGGACAGAATTTGCTGCTAGCGCGGCGTCTGGTCGAAACCGGCGTACCGTTCGTCAACGTGTACGACTTCAAGCAGCAGGGGCAGAACTGGGATTCCCATTCCGATAACTTTCGCCAAAACAAAGATCAGTTGCTCCCCCCGGCCGACCGCGCGCTGTCCGCACTGATTGAGGATCTCGACCAGCGTGGTTTGCTCGACACGACGCTCGTCGTGGCAATGGGCGAGTTTGGTCGAACGCCCAAGATCAATGCCAACGCGGGCCGCGATCACTGGCCCGACTGCTACAGCCTGATTCTAGCTGGCGGCGGCATTCAAGGAGGAGCCGTTTACGGTGCGAGCGATCGACTCGGCGCCTTTCCAACGATTGACCCTGTCCGTCCGGCGGATCTCGCCGCGACCATCTACTGGCGATTCGGCTTTAACTCGACGATCGAGATTCACGATTCCTTCGGCCGCCCACACCGCATTGCCGACGGCCAGCCGCTGACGAAATTATTTAGTTCTTGATCAAGCGGCGGCGCATCACTTCACCGTTCAAACGGCAGAGCCTCACTTCTTCCACTGTCGCAGCCGGTCGATCAATGCCAGGATCTGCGTGCGCCGGCCTTCGAAGTATCCGAATACAACGAGAATGAGTATGCCCATTCCGATGCCGAACGCCCACCACGGCCAAACGTGATCGATGCTTCTCGACGCGTGCGCGACCATACTGACCAGTGACACGAGCACGAACACCGAGCCCAAGTACAAGTACGCGCGAATTTGCATTGCGATGCCGAACGCCACTCCCAGTAATGCCAGACAGATTAGTATGACTGGAGGCCACAGGCTTTCGCCGATGCCGATGATCAGCAGCATCTCAACCGACGAGCTGATGTAAATCACACCCATTGCCTCGTAACGAATCGCAGCGAGTTGCGCATCGCTGAGTCGATCACGATTGAGCTGAGCGGCGACCATTGCCGAAATGGCGGGCGGGATCAGCCAAAACTGCGGGTGCGAAGCGAACGATAAATCCTCGCTGCCGTTAAGCAATGACCACAACGCTCCGTTCCCCGCCACCGCCGCTGCAACACCGGCCAAGACGGACTTTTGAGAGAAACTGACAAGCATGTAGAGCACGCCGATAACGAACAACACTAGCGAGTGGTTGCTCTCGCTGTGGACGAACCACATGCTAAGCGCGGGGATCAGTGGCAAGAACGCACCGCTGCGCTGGAACGGCTCAGCGAGCACGCGCCAGCGAAGCCGCTCGAACAGCGTGCCAACTCCCACACCGGCGAATGCGATCAGGAGTACGATATACGGCCAATACTGTCGCAGTATGCCATGAAACAGTCGCGGAATCGTCAAGTAGATGTGCGCGAACAGCAGCGCAGCGACGACTTGTGCCCCGTACACATAGACCATGCGCCCGCGCTCCGTGAGTTGCAAAGGATCGCGGCCCGGCAGAACCGCGAGCGATATCAACGTTGCAATCAAGCCGACTAGCACGATCGACACCGCGGCGATCTGAATTGGACTGACCGGCGCACCGATCCCCGGTTGAAAACTCATTGTTTCCAGCCCCAAGACGGCCAGAAGCGCCACAATGGATCCGCCCGCCAGAATCACGGCGGCTCGACGCGAGGAGTTGCGCCACGGATTTGCCGCGGGGATCATGCGGACGACGATGACTCCCAATACGAAAGCTCCTGCAGCCCAGGCCATCAGCAGCCGGATGGCGCGAGCCAGAATCACTGGGGTCGAATGGTCAGGCACGATATCGGACCATCCAAGTAGCGCCGCCCCCCAGCTTGCCGTGAGCAAGGCAGTCAACTGCATGGCGTCACGGCGGTGCTGTTGTGCAATTCCGGCGATGCCGGCGGCCACGAGCAACGGCAGGCAGGCGGCTGCCACACGCAGTTCTCTGGCGTCGGCCGCGAGCACCATGACCGTGCTGGTGATCAGCACCTCGATCGACAGGATCAAATTGGCGGCAATCAGCCAACGCGAGGTGCGTCGCAATTGCTCGATTGGATCGAACATGCCGAAGCGACCACCCAGCGCGGCTAGCTTTCCTCCCCAACTCCAAATCCACCCCGTCACCGCTACTTGCGTTGCCAGAGTGGCCATTAAAGCGACCGTCCGAGCCGCGTGCGTTATCAGTAGCAAGTCGACGGCGAACACGCTGATCATCAGGAGCCAAATGTACAACCCAAGTGTTCCATAGCGTCCGCGATGATCCCACAGCAATCCGAACTGCAACAGGAAGAACGCCGCGAATGTGCCGAGAAAGAAGCCGAATTCACTGGCACTCAGCGTGAGCGGTCGCTTGCTCGACAGGATGTGCAGACTGGTTAGTCCGACAAATATCAGTGCCGCGATCATGGCACCGTGTGCCACCAATCGATGAGCTGCGCCTACACCCCGGCGAGAAACTCCCGGCTCACCGCGTCGCTGGAACCAGACTTCCCATCCCAGCCAGACGCAAGCCACGGCCAATAAGGCCAAACTGAACTGCGGTACCAGTCCAATCCTGGTGCGCAGTGGATGACCGGCCGGAAGGTCAAAATGGAACAGCAATGCCGCGAATCCCGCACACGCGATCGACGCATATGCGAACGGTAGCAGCCGGGAGCGAACGCCGAGGACTCCCGTGACGACGACGGCTCCACATGCAGCCGCGGTTTCCCAGATTCGGGACGGAACGTCGCCAATGTTCGTCCATGCCGTAACTCCGGACAGGATTGTGGCCAATGCCCCCCACCCCACTCCACTCATCGTTATGGCAGAGGAACTCGACGACGCAGTGAGTGGAACGGATCGCATTCTCCAACACATCCAGGCGACCGCAATCGCCGCAACAGCCATCCAGCCGGTCACTAACGCATGATAAGCCCACCACTGACTTGACGTGTCGAACCCGTGTACCGTTGCGGCGACGACGGCAACCAGAATCAGAGAAAGAAAATGAATGGCGTGACTTCCGAACTCCTGTGGGTCGCGCCGAGACAACCACCAAGTGCTTATGGCGGCGAGTACGATTGCGAAGTAGCTCGGCCACCTCCCAAATACCAGTACCGTAGGCAGAACGCCGGTGGGATTCGCGACAACTTCGCCAGTGACCCAGACGGCGATCGCAAACAGCGTCACCAACATGAGGATGATCTGGATCGAGAGAAAGCTGAAGGCACGCGGATCCCAACGCCCGACTGCGTGCCCTTCGGCTGCGTTGCCGGGTTCAATCCACCGGCGGGTTGCTCCCCAGACGCAAGTAAAAAGGCCGAAACCGACACCGTTCCATTGCAGTACTTTGGCCCAGGTGGCCGCATCAAGTGCGCCCCCCGTACTCAGCACTGGGAGCAAGCAGGCCAAGCTGATGAAATACTGAAATACCAGCGAAGCGGCGCAGGCGAAGCCGGCCCGCGATTCACGAACCGCATACGCGTAGAGCGCTGCCATCAGAATGGCCAACGGAGTTGCATACGATGCGGACGAGCCCATTCTGGCAAAGTAACTCTCTGCATTCGGCCCACCGAGTGTCGCTCCCGAAGCGACGCGAACCAAAATCGCCGTGGTCAGCCCAATCACCACGGAAACCGAGAATAGCAGCGACACCACGCGCAACACGTCCGCCGGCCGCGCCAGTGGCGGCAAATCTTGGATCCAAACGGTAGGTCGCTTTTTCGGTCCCCCAAAATAGCACGCCGGCACACACCATCCGGCGCCAAAGAGTGCGAACAGCCAACGAGCAGCCGAGGCGGTCGCGTGTTGATCGAAGAATCGACCGGCCAACAGCAGCGGCACTGTCGCGGATGCGAAGACCAGTGCCAGCAACACTGCCAGCGATCGTCGTTCCCACAGCGCGACGCCCAACGCGGTCAGAATCGCGGCGAGTGACATCCAGGCACTGCCAGCCACGAAACCTACCACCGCATTGGCGGCGGAATCTGCCTCTTGAAATCCGGACATTCCCAATTCGTTCCACACGCCTGGCAGGCAACCGGCAACGGCCGAGATAGTGACCGCCGCGACGAGCAACGCCAGTAATACCTGATCGATTGCGTGCTCTGCGCTGGGCATCCAACTTGCTGATTTTCCGCGTCCTCGCGTGACCCGTCGCAACAACACCCAACCAATGCACTCGCCAGCCAGCACGACGAATTGCCAATGAATGTGCCGGGCGTAGTACAAAACGTCACTCGTCCACCAGCTTTGCCGCATGGCCACCGATTTGGTGAAGTAGACCAGCGAGACGGTGAGCAATACTTGAAACGCACACCAAGCCCATTTTGCTCGATGAATTACGGCGACCATCAACCAGGCGACGGACACGCCTAACAAATACGCCGCATGGATTCCAAAATTCTTATCCAGAACGCTGAAAGCGAAAGGTGTGGCCGCAACGGAAGTCGCCAACGCAGACCAGCTCAACGGGACAACGATCGAGTCGTTATGAGCAGAAGCAGTGTTGGAACTCCGGCGATGCACGCCCCAGGCCGCCAGAGCCGCGCCAGCAGCCGCCATTGTCGAATGCAACAGGACTGCGATCAGTACGGGACGATCGATCGTCCAACCTAGGGCGACGAGTCGTGCGCCAAGCCAATCGTTGAGCCACAAACCATGGACTGTGCCGGCAAGTATCAATGCGGAGCCCAGCCATGTCGCCTCCGAGCGGTGCGTGAACCAGGCCGCGACGAGCGCTGCGACCGCGAAATATCCAAACAGCACAGTCGACCAATTGCCGTCGGCGGTGCTGCCACCCCAAAAGCCAGCATACCCGGCGATTGCAATGCACAGGCTCCCCAACCCAACGCTGGCCAGCAAATATGCCAGTCCGATCTCGCGCCGCCGCTTCGTCAGAAAACCGACTCCGACTCCGGCCACGATCGTGGTGAAGACTGCGAGTGCGCCGCCGCTACGTCCCGTGAAGATGGCTTGCATCAACCGGGTACCGGGATTTTCCGCGGCCGTGCTCGGCAATCCTTGCCACAGATGGAATCCGCCAAGATACGCCAATGCCAGGCACCCGACGGCAAGGACATTGAGTAATGCTAGATCGGCAACCGTCGCCAGCAGTGTTAACGTCACGAAATTCAAGAGGCCGACCGCGATCAATAATGGTAACTGTGGCCAAGCAAATGCCACCATCAGAAGCATCAGCCCCGCACCCAGCAGCGCCAGTCCGGTCCCCGTCGTTTTGAACGCTCCAAGTTTCGCGTCACTAAAACGTCGGTGCGCGAACAGTCCGGAAGCCAGTAGTGACGCCGCCCCGAGACTGAGCACCGGTGAGAGAATCCGCAGCGCGACCGTCGCCGATTCCGCTTTCGCGATGAACAAACCAATCGGGGCGAGAACCGCAAACGTCGCCACACCCAATTCCAGAAAGAATTGTTGTGCCGACCTGTGCACCAATTTGGGTCGGCCGCGTAGTCGGAATAAGTGAGCTAAATTGGCCACCAGGTACGAACCGACCGCCGGCAGCATGATCAGCGCTGCACCGAGCGGGCGAATGTCGCTGGTCTGCAGGCGGTTGATGATGAGTTGTCCAATTGACGTTCCCAAAACGGCGAGCATCATCCGCCACCAACCGTGTCGCACGAGTGCCCGCGACGCAAAGTAATTCATCGTGCCGAAGCTCAGCAGGCCGACAACCACCGCCGTTAAGAAAACCGGATCGGTTGCGGATCGTCGCTGCTCCCCCTCACCGGCCAGGATGATCGCTGCCAGGATGCTCAAAGGGACCAACAACGTTGCGATGATTAACACGCCACGGCTGGTTGATTTCAGATTCCAGCGTCGCAATGAATAAATCCCGGCGGCGTGAAATGCTCCGGTGACGAGCATGAAACTGAGCGCCGGGAAATACGGAATCTTGTCCTTCAGCGCTGCCCGTAAGCTGATCACCAATCCGGTCGCACAGCCAACGATGAGCAGCCCGCTGAGAAGCTCTACCCAACGGATATTCTTCTGTTCCATGAAGGCTTGAAGCATGTCCGCGAATGCGCGCCGTGGCGCACTGGCTGGCGGCCGCTCCGGCAGCGGAGACGGGGCGATTCGGTCCAGCGGATGAACTTCAACTGCTTCCGCCACCACGATTTCTTCGGCGGCGACCGGGGGACCGGCGGCGATAAACGGCGAGGGAGCTGAGGCAGCGAGGGGTACACTGACGGGAGGCACCGCGGTCTCTCGCGACGGCCGTGTGGTGGACGTCACCGGGGACTTCGGTGGAGGGTGCTCTACTTCCAGAAGTTGCTGCAGGGCGCGATAGGTCTCCGGGGCGAGCTTGCCCGCTTCCAGCCAGCGGCCCAATTGTCGACGCGTTGCGAACAGGTCGGCCCGCTGTTCCGTTCCTGCAGAAACATCAGCCGGTGCACCGCAGATTCGGCAGCGGCCGCTGACCACACTGCGTGGATTATGGCAACTGAAACAAGGCGACCCAGCCATGGCGGGCGGCGCGCCCGTCAAATTGCGGAACAGCCAAGCGATAAACAACCACAGTCCGTGCCCGACCAGCGCTACAACGCCAGCCAAGATTGACACGGCACAAAGAATCCCCAGAACAAATTCCAAAGCAGTCCCCGTGAAATCGTAGCATGCTGCTAGAACGGATACGTCGAAGAGCGGCGAAGGAAAGCCGCAAGTGTAGCCACTTGTTGGTAGATGTGTACCGCTGGGATACACACGGACTGTTGAACGCTTCTAGAATACCCCGGAACGTCAGGGCATGCCTCCCCATTCGTGGGGATTGATGGTCGGTGGCCGAATGAGCTCGAGCAGACCTACGCTGTGTCCGGACGTGAACCCGGCCGCAGGCGGGGAGTATTTTCGTTTCGCTCAATGCGCGCTCGCCTGCGGCTTACGGTTAAACGATTCGATTTCGCAAGAAAAACGACTCCCGACCGGTCCGCCCGCGCCAGTCGATTAGCAGGTCGAATTGGAGCCGATTGGGGGGCCGGCAATTCCCCAGCTCACTGCACCTTGCTCGGCTTGTATTCGTGGGAGCGCTTACGCACGACTTCCATCTTCAGAATCTTATCCGGTTCCGCGTGTTCGTCTTTTTTTGCAGGATCGATTCGCTGGAGTTTTCCCAGGACATCCATCCCCTCGACAACGCGACCGAAAGCGGTATGACGGCCGTTCAAATGGGGGGTCGGCACAAACGTGACGAAGAATTGCGAACCGCCGGTGTCTTTACCAGCGTGGGCCATACTGAGTGTGCCGCGGAAATGCTTGCGATGGTTGGGTTCGTAGCATTCGCAATAAATGTTGTAGCCCGGGCCGCCGGAGCCGTCACCTTTGGGACAACCTCCTTGCGCCATGAATACTGGCAGAACGCGATGGAAACTCAGGCCATCGTAGAACTTCTTTTCAACCAAACTGATAAAGTTGCCCACGGTGTCTGGAGCCTCGTTTTCGAGCAGCTCCACGACCATATCTCCCTTCGTCGTCGAAATCTTGACGCGAGGCAATTGCTCTTCTCCCTGCGCTTCGCTTTCCTTGTTCCGCAATTCCTGCTCGGTCTTCCAATACTCTTTGTATTCCGGAAGGATCGACAGAAAGTTGCCGCCGTGTTCCCCAATCACTCCGGCGTTTTGCGCTTCCTTCAAGTATTTTTCGGCGCTGTCGAAATCGTTTGTACAGAACGCCGCGACTCCGGCGTGGTCGAGCACTTTCTTGACTTCACAGCCCGCGTCGAGCAACGACTTACTCAGTGCTGCCGCGTCTTCATAGCGATCATGGGCGATGTCATCGTCCAGGATCGAAATCAAGAATCGCTCGACGTTGCGGTCATCCTGTGACGCAGCAAATGCCTTCACTCCGGCCGCGCGGAGCTGAGGTATGTATGCATCGCCCTTGTCGAGGAGTTCCTGGTATTGCTTTTCCAGTTCCTTCGCCAGCACTGCGTCGGCCGTCAGGTGCTTCTGCCGGATGGTTCGCAGCTCTTTCAAAACGTTCTTCCATTCGGTCAGTTTCAGATTGAACTCATCGACGGGACCTTTCGGTACGCCTACGTCGCCTGGTGCTCCCGGTGCCGCTGGTGCTCCCGGTGCCGCTGGTGCTCCCGGTGCCGCTGGGGTCGCAGAGGCAGTGGCTGCTGGAGCAGCTTTTTTTGGCGCATCCGCCTTTGGCTCAACTTTCTTTTCTTGGGCCAAGCCCGGCCCGGCCATTTGGAATGCGAATAACAGGCATAGTAAGCCACGGTAGGTCGACCAACAGGTCATGTTCCAAGCGCCTTCTAAAAGGTGTTTTACGATGCGGATTTAGCAACCGAAGTCCGCCGCCTGTTCCAGGCGGCTCAATGTCTTGGTTCGGCCGCAATCGGATCTAGTCAATTCGTCTCAACGTATGTACGCAACTGGATCACGACCAGTTCGCAGACGACAGGAACAGGGTATGCCATTTGCGGACCGAACTGGAACATTCGCGTCCCAATCGTGGAGGCGTCGTTTCAGTTACGAGGTCCCGCAGTATAAGATAGGCCCGCCCCATGTGAAGCGGTCCTCACCCTGCGAGTTTGTCCCATGCCTACCCGACGCCGGCCCAAGCCATCCCGTCCACATGACAGCAATCGTCCGGTTGAATCACGACTGCGGGTCATTGGCGGTGAATTGCGCGGTCGTACCATTGCATTTAACGGCGACAAGGGACTCCGCCCGATGAAGGATCGCGTGCGTGAAGCGGTCTTCAACTTGGTTGGGCCTCGAGTCGTTGACAAACATGTACTCGACTTATTCGCCGGAACCGGGGCCATGTCCATTGAAGCACTTAGCCGCGGCGCCGCTTGCGCAACTTTGTTTGAACGTAAGTTTCCGAACGCAAAACTGATTGAAACAACGGCGTCAGGCTTTGGACTTGAGGATCGCGTTACCGTAACTGCTGGTGATACGTTCATTTGGGCCAAACAACTGAAGTTGACTCCGCTCGTACCGTGGCTGATCTTCAGTTGCCCGCCTTATGAATTCTATGTTTCGCGGCGGGCGGATATGTCCAGTCTCATCGAATGGCTGTGGATCGCCGCACCACCCGGTAGTTTGTTCGTTATCGAATCAGATGAGCGATTTGATCCAATGGACCTGATTCCGGGGGCTAACTGGGACGTTCGCCAGTATCCTCCGGCGGTGATCGGCATTGCTGACAAACCCACTACCACGGACGCGGGAAACTGAAACAATGCGTCCACGATTGCGACGCGAACGTTTCCGTTCGGCCTCCCCATGGAATAATTCCCAAACTCGACATGGACATTCGCAACATTCACGCAGTTCCCGCTTTCACCACGAAAGACGGCTCGGAGATTCGTGAGCTGCTCGCTCACCGAAATTCCTGCGTTCGCCTGCAGAGCCTGGCCGAAGCGCGATTGCCGCCCGGAGCCAGCACCACGCCGCATCATCATGAGCGAACGGAAGAAATCTACTACATCCTAGAAGGGCAGGGACTCATGCGGATTGGTCCCGACAGCCACACCGTTTCAGTGGGTGACGCGATTGCGATTCCCCCAGGTCACGTCCACCAGATTACAAACTCTGGGGATGTCGTATTGAAATTCCTCTGCTGCTGCAGTCCTCCCTACGAACATGACGACACGGTCCTGGAAGAAACTGGCTTAGAAGCGACTGCCTTAGAAACTGGCTTAGCAGCCTCTGGCTTAGCAGCAACTGGCCTAGCAGCAACTGGCCTAGAAGCGACTGGCCTGGAAGCGACTGGGAATTCGGAATCCTAATTGCGAATAGTGGATGTCACAGCGAGTTTCGGTCGAGTTCCAATGCGTGTGATCGCTGATTCTGAAGTTGATCGTTATCGTCCGCTGGCTTGGACGCTGCGCTGTTTGGGGTTGATTGATCTGTGCGCGGTGTTCGCTGTCGTAATGCCACGTGAATGGATGCAGATTGGCCATGCCGCAGCAGGTCTCGGCGATCTACCTGCAGCCCCTATCGTCGGATATCTCACCCGGTCAGCATCGGCGGTGTATGTGCTGCATGGCTTACTGGTAATTTACTTGTCACTCGATGTCCGCCATTACTGGAGGCTGATTCGGTTTTTCGCCGCAACCGCAGTGCTGCATGGAATCGTGATGCTGAGCATCGATCTGCACGAGGGAATGCCGTTGTGGTGGACCATCGTGGAAGGGCCAGGTTTCGCAGCGAGGGGACTCGTTGTCTTCGCGGCTCAAGCTTGGGCTGGTAACGGCCCGGAAGAATAAAAGGTGTCAGGGTGCGTCGGCGTTTAAGCCGGAGGAGAGTTGCGAATGAAA
>CAZFLF010000025.1:0-16480 GCA_964519825.1 uncultured Pirellulaceae bacterium
GAAAAGGTGGAAGCAATTTGGAAGATCTCCGCCCGCCATCAAAGCCGTCACGCTCCGCCGTGACGAAGCTCAGCAGCGAGACGGAAACGAATTCGCGAAGGATGCATGTGCGCAACAGCGTACTCGCTCGTCCATTCGAGCTTCGTCACGGCGGAGCGTGACGGCTACGGCCTTGGATTTCGTAGGCGTTGGTGTTGTAGCTCGCGGCCAGAAGCCGCATACTTGTGGCTGATTGGAAGCAACCTGTGCCACTCGATATGCACGTACTGGTAAATCCGCTGTCGCGACGAAGCATGTTGCGGGCGACCGCTGTCGCCGGGCTGGCGGCCTGCGGCGTTCCAAGTTCGCCATCGGCGGCGGCCACGCTGCCTCTGGGAGCCGATCGATTGTTCGGCCGGGCGAAGAGCGTGATTTTCTTGTGGCTGTCCGGTGGCCCACCGCAGCATGAAACATTCGACCCCAAGCCCGACGCGCCCGCCGAAATCCGCGGTCCGTTTCAGCCGATTTCAACGAATGTCCCCGGCATTCATTTCAGCGAGTTGCTGCCGCGGATCGCCCGGATCGCGGACAAGCTGGCGGTCGTCCGTTCCTTGTACACGAACAACCACGTTCACGGCGGTAGCGGCTACTGGCTGCTGACGGGCCGGCAACTGGTTCTCGGCGACGGCGAGAATTCTCGCCCGGACGATTGGCCGTTCATCGGCTCCGTTGTCAAATTACTCAAGCCCAGCGAGAAGCTCCCGGCACTCACTTCGATCACGCTCCCGGAGATTTTCATTGGAAACGGCGGCAATTTGCACGCGGGGCAATTCGGCGGATTCATCGGTTCACAGTGGAATCCCGAAATCATTACGTGCAATCCGGCCGATCCGGGATTCCAGCTGGCGGGGCAGTACGCCAGCCGCGTGCCTGGAAACCAACTGACTCAGCGCATCTCTTTGCTCACACAGCTTAACCGCGAGCTCTCGGGTAAGGATGGTTCGGCGAACGTGCGGACCTACGACCAGCTTCAGCAGCAAGCGTTCGATTTGCTCAGTACCAGCGGCGCCTGTCGCGCCTTCTCGCTCGAAGACGAATCGCCTCAGACCCGCGATCGGTACGGGCGACAGCATTGGGGCCAAAGCGTACTGCTCGCTCGCCGGTTGGTCGAAGCCGGGGTCCGATTCGTGACCGTCAATTGGCCGCGGATGACCGGCGACCGGGGTGTTGATAATCCGTTGTGGGATACGCACACGCGCAATTTCGACCGCATGGAAGATGTCCTCGCACCGCAGTTCGACGTGGGATTTACAGCCCTTCTGGAAGATCTTGACCAGCGCGGCCTGTTGGCCGAAACACTGGTCGTGGCCGTGGGCGAATTTGGGCGGACACCGAAGGTGAATCCCAACGCCGGCCGCGATCACTGGGGCGGGGTGTTCAGCGCTGTCCTGGCGGGAGCAGGTATTTCTGGTGGACAGGTGTTTGGAGCCAGCGATAAACACGGAGCCTATCCGGCAACTGACCCCGTGAATGCCGGTCATCTTCCGGCCACGATTTTCCATTTGCTGGGAATCGATCCGCAAGGCACGTTCCGCGATCGCGCCGGGAGGGAACTGAGCGTTAGCGACGCTCAACCGTTGTACAAACTACTGGGCGAGGCGCCGGCCACGAATGACCACGCGCAACCGACAGGAGACATCGCTCGCGTTCCGAACTACACCTCGGTCCCCTTGATCGAAACTGGATTCGCGCCGCCGGTTCAACTGCGTCCGCTGGAGGCCCCTGCGAATCCCAAGGGTTGGCGAGCTGCCCCAATTCTCGCGACCTCCGATCGGCCAGCTTTCGGCGTTGTGCTCGTTCCCGACCGAGCGGCCTCCGACCGGCGACACGCCGCACTCGGGATTCATGGCGGTCCCGCCACGGCCGAATCGTGGTGTCTCGAACCAGGCAGCCAGGCGGTCCTGGCCCAGCAGATTCGCGATCCCCAGGCGGGTCGCTTTGTCGTCACGCTGTTCGCGCACGGAGACGGCTCGTCGCAGGAGTTCTACGAGGAGGTCTTCCAGAAGAATTTCCGCTGCCGACTGGAGATCTTCCAATATCTGCAACCTGCCAAAAATCCGCAGCAACGCCGCGAACTGGCCTCGACGGAAATCCGCCCCTCTTTCCGCAACGAAACGATTTCGTCGTCGGATCCATTCGTTCTCGAAAAGTACTTGGGGAACCCCGGTGCGAATTTTTCCTTTGGACTTGGAATCGGCATGGCCGTGATCGTTGAACGCAGCACCGACGGCCCACTCAATCTGCCGCCGCGCACCGACGCGTATCTGCGAATTGATCGTGTCGATGTGCGGTTTGAAGGGCAAGTCGCTTGACCAGTGGAGACTCGCCATGCCCCTGCCTGTATCACGCCGACACTTTTTGGGAACTTCCGCCGGATCCGCCGTCGTCCTGGCTTCCGGACCGTTGCTGGCCCAAGCCGATGCTCTGCCCAGCCAGAAGGTGACCGTCGGAATCATGGGGTTGAACCGCGGCATGCAGGTCGCCGCCGCACTGGAAAAGCAGCCAGGCGTGGTCATCAAGTATGTTTGCGACGTCGATTCCAAGCGGGCCGACCAGGCGAAGGCGAAACTGGAACAGAATGGCAAACAGCGTCCGCAGGCGATCACGGATTTCCGAAGAATTCTGGACGACTCGGAAGTGGACGCCCTGTTTTGCGAAGCCCCCAATCATTGGCACGGCCCGGCCACGATCTTGGGGTGCGCCGCAGGCAAGCACGTGTATGTCGAAAAGCCCTGCAGCCACAATCCGTGGGAAGGGGAGCAAATGATCGCCGCGGCCCGCAAGCATAACCGGGCGGTGCAAATGGGCGTGCAGCGGCGAAGTACGCCCGGCGTGATGGAAGCCATGACCAAGCTGCACGAAGGGGTCATCGGAAACGTGTACTGCGCGCGAGGCTGGTACAACAACACCAGGGCATCGCTGGGGATTGGTAAGCAGACCGACCCACCGGCGACGCTCGACTACGATCTCTGGCAGGGGCCGGCCCCGCGCTCCCCTTATTACGACAACCGCATCCATTACAACTGGCACTGGTTCTGGCACTGGGGGAACGGAGAACTCGGCAATAATGGAGTCCATTCCCTGGACCTGTGTCGTTGGGGATTGAATGTGGAATTTCCTTCCACCGTCGTCTCATCTGGGGGACGCTACCGCTTTGACGACGATCAGCAAACGCCCGACACCCACATCGCCAACTACGAATTCGCAGGTGGAAAGCAGATCACGTGGCAGGGACTCAGTTGCAACAAGCACCAAGATTCCACGGGGTATGTTTCTTTCTACGGGGACAAGGGAGCGCTCTCGCTCGGCCAATTCGGAGAGTACAAGATTTATGACGCCGATGATCGGTTGATCGAGGAACGCCCGGACGACGCAGGCGGAGGAAATCCCTGGCTAGCCGTCGACACCTTTCACACCGCCAATTTCATTGCGGCGATTCGCAGCGGCGAGCACTTCGGCGTGAGCGCCCAAATCGAGAAAGGACATCGAAGCACGCTGCTTTGCCATCTGGGCAATATCGCGTACCGGACGCAACGCACGCTCAAATGTTCTCCTGAAAATGGCCACGTCCTCGACGACGAGGCCGCAATGGCCTTCTGGCAGCGCGAATACGAACCAGGCTGGAAGCCGATCGCGTAGCAACACGCGGCTCGCGCGTCCTTCTCCGAATTGGTAGCAAGTCACATGCAGGACCAACTCGATCAGCAGATTACCCGCATGTCGATTCGAGCACGTGTGGCATTCGGACTGGTCTGCGTTGAACGGGCCGTTCGCAGGTTCGGGGTGGACGGCGAGCGGATGGAGTGCCTACTTCGCGGGCTGTGGCGATATACGGATGCGGACGATCTCAGCGGGTGGGGCTGCGCCTTGGACGCCGAAGAACTGGCGGTCGCCTGTGGCGAGGCCGTCTCGCGCGAATGCCTGGAAGTGCTCGCACGCCTGTTCAGCGAACTCGATGAAATCGGAGGGGGCAATTTATTTGGTGCATTCAGGAACGAGTTCACGCTTACTCCGGCGAAAAACCTCGTCGCGATTCTCATTGAGCAAAGGATCGCGCTGCCACCAGTCAAACCGTTCATACGCGTTAGTCCGCGACGGCTGTGGAACGCGTGGGGAAGACCCTTTGCAGTGGCTGACTTGCGGGAGTTGCTCGAGCAGGCCGAGGAAATATCGTAAAGCGTCCGACGATCGGCTGATCGAGGAAACGCCCCGACGACGCAGGCGATGGCCACGTCCTCGACAATGAGACCGCGATGGACTTCTGTAACGCGAATACGAACCAGGCTGGTAGCCGATCGTATGAATAAACTCACGAGGTCGTGAGTCTTTTTCAGCAGCGGAATCGTTTAACCGCAAGCCGTAGGCGAGCGCGTTGAACCGAGATCGACAGCGCCCCAACGCGCTCGCCTACGGCTTGCGGTTAAACGATTCAAATCGGTACCGAAACAAACTCCCGTCCAACGAGGCGCAAATACACTTCGTGTACCAATGCCGTGGCTTGAATGGTTTGACCGGGTGACTCGTGGCGAAGCTTCTGCGCCGCGAGACGTCGCAGCTCGCCATAAACGACAGGGAGCAGTTCGTCGAAGGCCTGTCGATTACCTTCTCGGATGGCACTGAGGATCTGAGTGACTTCTGGCATCCCTGGCAGTATAGCCAAACCGCCGAGATCGCCCATAATCGGAGTCGTTTTTACGGCGAAATCAAATCGTTTAACCGCAAGCCGCAGGCGTGCGCAATGGTACCGAATGCCTAAGGACTAATGAATGAGACATTCCTTGTCATTAGTCCTTAGTCATTCGCTCAACCGCCAACCACCCTGGCGATATCTGCCGAACGCGCTCGCCTGCGGCTTGCGGTTAAACGATCCTGCCGCTGCAGAAACTGCTGCGCCTAATCTTTACTTTTCCGGCAAGGTCGAGTTAGCCGGCAGCGACTCGATCCGTGAGCCATCTGTGTGCACCCATTTAGCGCCCAGGATCTTGCCATGGTTTCCTTTGCCAGACGAGTCCGTCAGCTTGTCCCCTTGACCTTCGTCGAAATGAAAAAGGGCGAGGGTTTGGGCATCCCCATCGAACCGCTTCTGCGGGGTGAAACTCGTTTCATAACGCGGGACGCTCGAGATACAAACTTCGCTTACGATGGCTTGAAGACCCTTGCCGCCGATCTTCCAGGGGTTGGAAAACGGAGCCGGTACTTTGCCAGCCATTTCATACGTGCCAGCGGGCTTGCCGTCGACAAAAAGCCGGAGCTGGTTTTTCGCGCGAACCCCAGCTATGTGGAGTGGCCGGTCCCCATGATCGATCGCCGGCACCGGGTCGGCTGCAAAGAATGCTTGTTCCGGAGTCTGGGTGAAGAGTCTCCAACTCTTGTCAAAAACCTGCAGGTGAACACGTCCGTTGCCGATGACCGGTCCTTCGTCGCCGGCGATACGGACTAAGGCTTCGAGCGTGAAGTCATCCGTCTCTGCCAACTTCAGCACTGGAATCTCGACCCGCTCCTCCTCCTCACTAGTCCCTGTGAATTGCAGCGCATAATGGGAAGTAACTTGGGTCACGTCGAAGGGAGCGAAGACGCCGGACGAGGAATTCCCCGGCGGATCAATGGCCACGATGACGCGAATCCCCAAGCCGGGGAACGGGCGGTCTGGTGCACTGGTCACGAACCGGGCCGCAGCACGTGCGGCACGCGTCGTCGCAGATCCTGTCCAGCCACCGCCGCGCACGACGCGTGCTATCTGTTGTCCGCCATCAGTCCCAATGGGGTCGGTGGCCTGAGTTGCGTCGTAGGACCGCCGTCCATCCGCACACCACTCATACACATTGCCATGCATGTCGTGCAATCCGAAGGCATTGGCGGCAAAAGAACCAACTGCAGTGCTTCCATTCTTACTATTGATGCACGTTTTTTTGACGTCCCAGTCAACGCCGAAATGGTACGGGGTTGTCGTGCCCGCACGGCATGCGTATTCCCATTCGGCCTCGGTTGGCAAACGGTACAGCCTCCCTTCCTTGGCGGACAACCAGGCGCAAAACCGCACGGCGTCTTGCCAGCTCACGCAGCAGATCGGGTGGTTGTCGGTTTGATCGAAACCGGGCGCGCGCCAGGTCCATTCGGGATTTCGTCCCTTGCCGACCAAATCAATGAAGTATCCGCTCCCCGCGCCATCCTGCTCGGCGTCGGTCTGATGTTTGGTGGCATCGACGAAGGCGCGAAACTGAGCGACTGTGACCTCATGCGCGCCCAAGTAAAACGGTTTTGTCAGACGAACGATGTGCTGAGGTTTTTCCGTTGATAGGGCCTGCTTGTCCGAGTCCGTCGAGCCCATCATGAACTCTCCTGGCGGAATCAATCGCAGTTTCATCCCGAGGGAGTTGGTGATTTCGACCGGCTCACCGAGTTGCTTGGCCCAGACGTCTTGGTAGGCCTTGGCTTGCTTTTCGTCAAAGGGAGCGATGGCCAACGCCGAAGTGGAAGCCTTCGCGACCGACGAAGTGGGATCGTTTATAATCTCCACCTTCGACCCGTCGGGGACCCGGAACTCGGTGACGGTACCGTCCTTGTTCGTGATCTTGATCACGATCACCGCCAATAGAATCACGACGGCCGGCACGCCGGCGAACAGCCAGCGGGAGCGTCCTGCGGAATTCGCCGGCGGACCTGCCCGCTGTGGTTGAGCCAGTGGGGGCGTCGCGGTAGTGTCGAGATCGGGCACCGAAACCATCGCTGGCCGTTGCAGGTGCCCCAAGTGCTGTTCCAGCAAAACGGCTACCTCTGCCGCAGTCTGGATGCGATCCTCCGGCTTCTTCGCCAGCAATTTGTCGATGATCGCGACCAGTTCTTGGGGAATCTCCGAATTGACTTCTGGAATGGGACGCGGCACCTCGTCGCACACGCGGCGCAACACGCCGACCGTGTTTGTGGCGCGAAACGCCGGGCGGCCGGTACACATCGTGTACAGCACGCTTCCCAGGCTGAACAGGTCCGAGCGATGATCGATGTAATCCCCCATCGCCTGCTCCGGAGACATGTACTGGGGCGTGCCGGTAACCTGACCGGTCTGTGTCACTCCCACGTCGTCCACTGCTCGAGCCAAACCAAAATCCGTGATCCGCACCCGCTCCACACCATTTTCGAGCAGGATGTTGGCTGGCTTGATGTCGCGGTGAACCAGCCCCTGCTTGTGAGCCGCCGCCAACCCCGAGGCAATTTGCATCCCGATGCGGAGAATTTCCTTGAGTTTCAGAGCCCCGTCTCGGTCAACCTTCTGCTGCAACGACTGACCGACGATGCACTCCATCACCAGGAAGGGAGGGCCGTGCTCATCATCGACGGCATGGATGGTGACCACATGATCATGGCTCACTGCTGCTGCGGCCTGAGCTTCGTGCATGAATCGCTTTCCAGCCATTGCATTTGCCGCCAGTTCCGAAGCGAGCACTTTGATCGCGACAACTCGGTTGAGTTTCGTATCGAGTGCCTTCAGCACGATGCCCATTCCACCGCGACCGATCACTTCCGTAATTTCGTAGTAGCTCAGCTTGCCGATTCGACCCGGCGTCGCGCAGGGAGCAAGGAAGTCGAGCGAGGCTGGCCGACCCGGTCCGCGCGCGAGGACCTCCGTTCGGGCTGCACTTCCTGGTTGGTCCTCCTCGTCAGCCGTTGAATCTTCAGCCAGAACCCGGGTGGCATCGAATTCGACAGCGGGTTGGTCCAGGAAGCTATCTGGATCATCGTGCGACTTGAGCAAGACCTCCACGCGAGACCGTAACTCCACATTGTCGGCACACGCCTCGTTCAGGAACGATGCTCTGGCGGTTGGTGTTGGGAGTTCGGCTGCTTGCAGGAAAAGGTCTTTCGCGTCGTTTGGTTTGAAAGGCATGGCAGGTTCCGTTGTATGGGTTCAACCTACAATGCGACGTCCGTTGTGAACTGTCTCACAAATTGTTGAAAATTCGTAAACAAGTACCTCGAGGTCCGTTACCGTTGGTGATCCGCCTCGATCTGGCACTTTAACCAAGACCGTGCGTACGACCATTGCCGATATGCTGTGGCTCGCGACATCCCCAGGACTCCGGCGACGTGTTCCAGGGGCATGCCCACAAAGAAGTGCAGCTTAACGACTTCCGCCGCAGTTGGGTCCTCCTGAGCTAACTTGGTGAGAACTGCGTCCACTTCAATCAACCGATCCGGCCAATCGTCCGTCTCGGCCGCCTGATCGGGCAACTCAACTCGACGCAAGGCGCCTCCATGTTTGATTCGCATTTTCCTTCTGGCGTTCTCGACCAGAATGCGCCGCATGGCCTCGGCAGCAGCGGAGAAGAAGTGGCCGCGGCCATCCCACTGCGTTGACTCGCCGCTGCCAACCAGCCGCACGTACGCTTCGTGAACGAGCGCAGTGGCCTGGAGTGTCTGGCCAGGTGATTCGTGAGCCAGTTTCTGCGCCGCAAGCTTTCGCAGCTCATCGTATACCAATGGCAAAAGCTGCTCGGCAGCCTGCGGCTCACCTCGCTCGATCGCGTTCAGGAGTTGAGTGACTTCGTGCATGTTGATCCATAGCCTGTAATGACCTTACCGCAGCGTTTTCCCGAGGGTTTGCTTTCACGACGGATAAGTCGGCTCAGACGGATCTGTCCGATGTTCTACCTTGGACCAGGAATCACCCAACCCGCGTACGGATTGCAAACGCTCGCGCTGGACTGGTTACGGTGAGCTTGTGGATTTCGTCGCGACTCAGGCCAGCTTTTTGCAGGGTTGGAAGAAATTGGGTGAACATTGTGTCGTAACCGCGCACCTTGCCCCCTCGTGGTTCGCCAACGGAATACCAGCCAGCGTCGTGACTAAGGAGCACATGGTCGAGCAGCCCAGCACGTTTCATGTCTTGAACCAATTCCACGTGTTGCTCGATCGACGACACACCGACGCCGTCGAACTCGACCCAGGCTCCTGCAAGAGCGACTTGCTGGTGAATCTTGTGGTTCTTTTCGTTTTGTGCGTGGACCCAAATCCACGCACGCGGCGACACGCCCGCCTGTTTCAATAGGTCGACTTGCTGCACGGCGGCCTGGCCGTCGCCGGTGTGACTGGCGATCGTGAGTCCCGTTTCCAGATGGCAACGAGCCGCCGCCTGCACCAGCTTCTCATTCACTTCTGTCAGCTTCCCGGCGTCCACTCCGATCTTGATGAACCCTGGCCGGATGCCGGTATCCGCGATTCCATCTTTCCATTCCTTGATCCAGCGACCGGCCAGATCGCCAGCACTTTCGCGAAACGCATGTTGGGGCAGGAACTTGCCCTGCCGCGCTCCGTAGTAGCCGGTGTTCGTGAGCAGCTTGACGCCGGATGCGTTTGAGAGCCGTTTGAGCAGTTGAGGATCACGGCCCAGATACGCAGGTGTACACTCAGCAAGGGCCTGGCAGCCGGATTTGCTCGCCTGTTCTAAGTGGGGCAGCATGATTCGAAACGCTTCATCCGCGTCGTAGCGCTCGGGTTTGACTTCGTCCGCACCGATGAAATCGACCAAGACATGTTCATGGGGTAGCATCGTGCCGAGTTGATCGGCGGCGATCTCACCGAGGACGGTCATCACACGAGGCTTGTTTTCTTTGTCCTCATCAGCAGGCAGCGCCAACGAGAATGAGAAGCTCAGTGTCGCCGCGGTCGTTTGTAAAAAATCCCTGCGTCTCATCGCGGACTCCCCACTCGGTGTTCCTCGATATCCTACCGGAATTGTCCGCAAGTGTCCTAGAATGCCACAGGGAAAGGGGTCGGGAGTTTTTTTCCGGCCGCCTCGAATGCGTTGTACAACGGGCCTGGCTCCGGCGGCCGGAAAAAGACTCCCGACCCCGTCAGCGTCAATCTGCTGGGGCACCGCTCTGCTCAGCCCCAGCCACCCTCCAGCAATGGTAAAACGATGGACGCGATGACATCGGAAATAACCACGAGTTCAGAATCGCCGCGAGCCGTCATGTAATTCAGAATCGAGTCGACGTATGCCCAACCATTCGCTCACCGTCTTGGGAGGTGGAAACACCGCTTTTGCCGTCGCCGCAAATCTGGCGTTGGAAGGCGCGGCAGTTACCCTGTGTGAAATCGCGGAATTCGAGCAGACGATCGAACCCATTCGCCGGTCGCAATCGATCGAATTGCGCGGCGTCGCGCGTCAGGGAACCGCACACATCGAGTGTGTGACTACGGACTTCGAGAAAGCACTGTCAGTCAATGAACTGGTCCTGCTGATCGTTCCGGCGTACGGGCACCGCGCGTTTGCCGAGGCTTGTGCACCATTTTTGCGTGCGGGACAGGTCGTGGTACTGATGCCCGGAACTCTGGGGAGCCTGGAGTTCGCCCGCGTGCTCCGGGACCGTAAAGTCGGACATGGCGTGACGATCGCGGAAGTCGACACCGCACCGTACGTGTGCCGCAAAACAACACCGGCGGCCGCACACATTTGGGGAGTTGTCAGTGGTCTGGGACTGGGCGTGTTTCCCGCCACCGAAACCGAGCGAGTGAGGAAACTCATCGATCGGTGGTTTCCGGGTGTGCGGTGCTATGATCACGTCGTCGCTTGTGGCTTGGCCGCGATGAATCCCGTTGTGCATCCGGCGGGTGTGCTGTTGAATGCAGGGCGCATCGAATACTCGCGAGGTGACTTCTATTTCTACGAAGAGGGGGTCACGCCGAGCGTCTGCCGCGTAATCCTCGCCGTCGATCGCGAGCGTTTGGCGATCGCCGCCGCATTGGGGCAAAGTCTGTCGCCGGTCGATGCGGCATTTCACGAAGCGGGTTTTGGCCCACGCGGCGATCTGTGGGCCACGATCAACGGCAGCCGCATGTTGACGCAGCTCCGAGCTCCCGGTTCGCTCGAAACGCGGTGGCTGACCGAGGACGTCCCTTACGGGCTGGCCGCGTGGTCAAAGCTAGGTGAGCAATACGACGAAGCCTGTCCCGTCATGCACTCGCTGGTGGATCTTAACTCGGCCGCCCTAGGCGTCGACTTCTGGAAGTCGGCGCGCACGCTGGCCGACCTGGGCATCGCCGACATGAGCAAAGTCGCTTTGCTTGAGTTTCTGCACTCTGGGTAGCGGTGCCATCACAGCCATTCGTTCAGGATGCCGGCGGAACGGAGGCGCTGGCGGAGGCGGCTGAGGTGAGCGCGGAGCACGTCGGGGTCGGCGCCTAATTCGCGAGCAGCTTCTGCCGTGCTGTAACCGGACAGGCGCAACTCCATGAGCCGCCGATCCGCGTCGGTCAAGTTGCGGCAGAGCTGCTGGATGGCATCGTTCAACGCGACGGCACTTGCCGGATCGATTTCACCGCTGGTTAAGGACTCCAGCGTGCGGGTGAGATCTTCGCTCGGATCAGGACCGTGGCTGAGACGCTGTTGCCGCCGCGCTGTCCGCCATTTCCGAGCCGCTTTCCGCCGCACCATCGTGAGAGCCAAGGCGACCAGATTCTCTGGTGTCGAGATGTCGAATCGGTCCTGACGCAGTCCCAACATCAAGCTCCGGTGGACCGACTGGACCAGATCAAGCGAATCGAGGTGTGGTCGAAGCGCCGGCCCGAGAAGGACGCGCGCCACAATTCGCACTTCGCTCTCGTAGGTGTGCACCAGCGTGGTTAGCGCCTCCGTGTCTCCCGCGCGGGCCCGAGCGACCAGGCCTGGAAAAGTCTGAACTGTTTCCGGGGGGATCATCGTAGTCACAGGCTTTCGCCTGCCCCTGACCCACACGCTAACCCTTGCTGGTGCGGCTGTCCAGCGCGGCAACGTACCGCCGTCACGCTCGGTCAAATAGGTCCTATACGACTTATACGACCTATATGTCCCATCAAGTGCCAAGCCACGTCACGGCGGATACGTTTTGCTCTGCCATCCGTGGGCCAATTCCAACAACTTTTCAAAAAATCATGCTTCGGTTCGGCTTCCTCGTGGCATTGGTAAGAAGAGCACTGCAACCGCAGGCCAGCGGCGGACGTCGGACTGGCACGCTCTGACTTCCTCTTTTCCAGGCGAATCGCCATGAATGGGTTGTTGAGCCGGCTCTTTCGGTCGAATTCTAAGAAGTCCAAGCGAAACAAAGAAAAAGCCCTGAAAGGCTGGAAAAGGATCAGCCTGGAAGCGCTCGAGGAGCGTTGCCTGCTGAGCGTTTCCTCCGGCCTTCCCTCGGTGGCCGACTACGGTCGGCTGCCTATGGTGTTTGAAGCGAATCAGGGTCAAGCTAGCCCGGAGACGGATTTTCTCTCGCGCGGCCTAGGGTACGCTCTGTTTCTGCACGCCGACGAAGCCAAACTCTCCTTGCGACCGTCGTCGACCAACGAAGGGAGCATTGATTCCCCCGGGGCATTGCTCCAATTGCAACTCGTTGGGGGGGACCCAACGGCCCAGGGAGCCGGCGTGACTCCCCTGTTGGGAACAAGCCACTATCTGATCGGCAACAATCCGGACGAGTGGATCAGCAACGTTCGCCAGTTTAGCGCCGTACGCTACGACGACGTTTACGCTGGCGTGGACGTCGTCTATTACGGAAATCAGCGGCAACTGGAATATGACTTTATTGTCGAACCGGGCGCCGATCCGGCCGTCATCACCTTGGCCTTCCAGGGCGCCGGCCAAATCGAGGTGGATGATACCGGCGACCTTGTGCTTGACGTCGGCGCTGGGGAACTTCGCTTTCCCAAACCGATTGTCTATCAGGAGTGGGGTGGCGAGCGACATGAGATCGACGGCAGCTACCGGCTTGATGACAACGGCCACGTTGGTTTTCAAGTGGCGGCGTACGACTCTAGCGTCGCGTTGGTTATCGATCCGCTGGTGGTTTATTCCACGTACCTTGGCGGCAGCGGCCTGGACATCGCTTATGACATCGCAGTTGATTCCGCCGGCAATGCTTATGTCATTGGCGACACACAGTCGTTGGACTTTCCAACATCCGATGGCGCTTTGCAAGGGACGAAAGCTGCCTCGACGGACGTGTTCGTAACGAAACTCGATCCCACCGGTCAGATGGCTCTGTTTTCCACCTACCTTGGTGGCAGCAGCGAGGATTTCGGACGCGGCATTGCGCTGGACGGGTCAGGGAACATCTCCATCACAGGTTCCACTTACTCCGCCACTTTTCCCACAACCCCGGGATCGTATCAACCGACGAAGGTTGGGTTCAGCCAGGACGTTTTTGTCACCAAGCTGAATCCCACGGGGAGTGCAATTTTGTCGTCGACCTTTATCAGTGGAGCGGGTAACTCGGACGCCCGCGCACAAGCCATCGCGGTCGATGCCGCGGGAAATGCTTATGTGACAGGGGACAACTATGGCGCGTTCCCAATAACGGCGGGTGCGTTTCAAACATCCGTGCGCGGTGGTAACGATGTCTTCTTTTTCAAGCTGAGCGCGGACGCAACCAGTCTCTTGTACTCAACGTTCGCAGGAGGCAACGCCAACGACTATGGCGATGCCATTGCCGTCGATGCCCAGGGCATCGCCTACGTGACCGGCGCCACCAATTCGTTCGCAACTTTGACTCCCGCATTTCCCGGATTTCCGACGACGCCGGGCGCATTCCAAACCACCAACGGCGGCGGTTATGACGCCTTTCTTCTAAGAATCGATCCGTCGCAGACCGGCGCCGCATCCCTGGTTTATGGAACTCTGATCGGCGGTGCCTCCAACGAGAACGTCACCATTTACGACGGCGGCGTCGCGGTCGATGCCGCTGGCCACGTGTACGTGACGGGGGCAACTTCATCCGACGATTTCCCGATTACCGCAATTGCCTACAAAACCACTCGGGAAAGCGAAGAGGCGTTCGTCATGAAGATCGATCCGTCAGCAGCGACGGCTGCGCAGATCGTGTACTCAACGTTCCTGGGCGGGTCGAGCTATGAATCGGGCAACGACATTGCCGTGGACGCCAATGGCAGAGCATTCGTCACGGGATACACCGTCGGTGCCTCATTCCCCACCACCTCGGGTGCCTTCCAAGAAAACGGCACCAATTCCGCGGACGGCTACGTGGCAGTGTTGGACGCCACCGGTTCCCAACTCTTGTACGGTTCGTTTCTAGGCGGCGGCGGTGGCGCGGCGGACCAGGGTTATGGCATTGCTTTGGATCCGGTGACCGGCGGTTACGCATATATCGCCGGTTACGCGGGTTCGGCGTCGTTTCCCACGACGTCGGGCGCCTTCCAGAGGACTTCGGGAGGGGGAACCGACGGCTTTGTCGTGCGACTGCCAATCCTTGACCCCAATGACGCCCCCGTGGCGACCGACAACGACTACGCGATCGATGAAGACACGACGGCGAGCGGCAACGTCATGACCGACGATACGGGGACCGGAGTCGATCACGATGTGGACGGCGATGCGCTGGTCGTCTCTCAAGTCAACGGGCAGGCAGCCAGTGTCGGCACCACGATCAACTTGTCGTCCGGGGCGTCGCTGTTTGTCGCTGTCGATGGGACGTTCGACTACACCCCCGCGATCAATTTCCACGGGCTAGACAGTTTTACGTATCAGGTGAGCGACGGCGTGCTCGAATCAAACGAGGCCACCGTGATTATTCGCGTCTCGCCGATCAACGACGCGCCGGTGTTCCTTACTGACCCGCAGATCAACATCCAGGAAGATACGCCGACATTCATCGACCTAGCGCTCTTCGCGTATGACCCGGACGGGGACTATCCGACCTGTGAGGACGCCACCCCCGAGAGCCCGCACTACACAACCTGCGAGGTAGCACCGGAACCCCCGGAACGCCGTGGGGTCATGTGCATCGCCAGCGAAAACTTCGCCGGCCGCTTCTACTTTGACGTGACTGTGGACGATGGCAATGGGGGCCGGACGCGCGGTCGAGTGACCGTGAACGTGCTGCCGGTCAACGACCCGCCGGTAGCGACCGACAACGACTACGCGATTGTTGAAGACACGGTGGCGAGCGGCAACGTCATGACCGACGATACCAGTGCCGGTGTGGACCACGACCTGGACGGCGACTCCATCCTCGTCTCCATGGTCAACGGGCTGGCGGCCAACCTGGGCACGTCGATCAGCTTGGGGTCCGGAGCCTCGCTGCTGGTCAACGCGGACGGCACATTCAGCTACACGCCCGCGATCGACTTCAACGGCCTGGATAGCTTCACGTATCACGTGAACGACGGCGTGCTCGAATCCAACGAGGCCACCGTGATCATCCGCGTTTTGCCGGTCGACGAGCCGGGAGGGGCAATTCACGGCCTGAAGTTCGAAGACTTGAACGGCGACGGCGTGAAGGATGCCAACGAGCCGGGGCTCAACGGGTGGCGCATTCGGCTAGCCGGCACCATCGCTACCGGCGACCCGTATGCCGATTTCGATACCACACACCCCCTGGACTTGAACGGCGACGGCACCATCAATCCCTATGCGGAGGCAGGCTGGTACTCCTTCGATGTGCCTCCCGGAACCTACACGATCAGCGAAGACCTATTGGCTGGCTGGGAGCAGACTGCCCCCAAACCGGTGCCTCCGGGAGAGTACGACGTGACCGTGGCCGCCGCCCAGACCATCGATGGCCTCGAATTCGGCAACCGGCGCATGTTGCTGGACTTCGGCGATGCACCGAATTCCTATGGCACGCTGCTGCCAGATGGTCCGCACCACGAAGTCGTCGGTGGGCTGAGCCTGGGGCCGTTGTTGGATACCGAGGCGAACGGCCAGCCGAGCTTGGCGGCCGACGGCGACGACAAAACCGGCGACGATGACGACGATGGCGTAACTTTCATTTCCGCGTTGCTCACGAATCCCAGCGCTGAAATGACGGCCCTCGTGAACGTGGAGGTCACCTTACCAACCTCCATGTCAACTGCCTTTCTGGACGCCTGGATCGATTTTGACCACAGCGGCACGTTCGATCCGGCAGAGTATCTGGGCTCTGGCGGAATGAGCATCCCGGTGATGGGTGGCAGCAATGAGATTGCCTTCCAGATCCCGGCGGGCTCTGCTGTGGGGCCGACCTACTCTCGCTTCCGAATCAGCAGCACCGGCGGCCTTGGCCCCACCGGCGCGGCCGCCGACGGCGAAGTCGAGGACCACCCGATCGAAGGTATCGATGCGGATGAACCTACTGTCAGTCAAGTTGATAGCACCTTGATTATCGTGGGAACTCAAGGAGGCCAGAGCATCTCGATTACCGACGACGGCAACCGCAACGTCACGGTCACCACGAGCCAAACTGCCTCGATCACTTACCGCGGTGTCGAGAGAGTCCGCCTGGATCTCGGCGAGAGAGACCGACTCGAGTACCGCTACGTGGGAGACCCACGCGCCGTACCGGTCCGGTTTGTGGTCGTCGGATTCCCGATCGAGGACTTCGGCGACGCCCCCGCCTCGTACGGCACACTGCTGACCAACGATGGGGCGCGCCACGGAATCAGCTTTGGTCCACCGGTGGAAGAGATTGTAGATCTT
>CAZFLF010000026.1:0-16438 GCA_964519825.1 uncultured Pirellulaceae bacterium
GAATGCCGCAATTATTACCCGCCAAATTGCTCGAACAGGCCCAAGCCGTTCCGAAGACGTTGGAACGCTCGCCCGGACATTATGAGGAATGGGTGCAGGCCTGCCGGAGCGGGAAACGACCGATGGCCAGCTTCGACTATTCCGGCCCGATGACGGAGACCGTCTTGCTCGGCGTGCTGTCGCTCCGTGCTCCGGGAACGCGAATTGAATGGGACAGTGCGAACTTGAAAGTGACGAACGCACCCGAGCTGAATCAATACGTCCACACAGAATATCGGAAAGGTTTTTCCCTATGATCCGAGCTGCATCGCTGACAATGACCGTCTTGTTATGGACCTCCGCACAGAGTATCGCGGCGGATAATGTGCTGACGGAGCAAGAAAAAGCCAATGGTTGGGTCTTGCTGTTCGACGGCAAGACGACCACCGGCTGGATGTCTCCCAAAGGAAAGCCGCTGGACAATAAGCACGTGCAAGATGGCAGCCTGAATCCGCACCCGTGCGAATACATGCTGGTGCACGAGCAAGTCTGGGACAACTTCCGGCTCGCGCTCGACTTCAAGATCACCAAGAAATGTAACAGCGGGATTTTCTTCCGCACGTTTCCGCTGACGCCCCGGCCGGGAAAGGATGTCGGCTTCAACGGCTTAGAAATCGCCATCGACGATACCCACGAAGCCGGTTATCACGATTCAGGTGCGATCTACGATCTGGTCAAACCAGAAAAGAACGCCCAGCGCCCTGTCGGGGAATGGAATCACCTTGTCCTGAACTGCGATCGAAATCTGATCAAAGTTGAACTGAACTCGGAACCGGTGACCCGCATGGACTTGGATGAATGGACTGAAATGTTTAAGCGGCCCGACGGATCCGCACACAAATTCGACGTGGCATACAAGACGCATCCGCGGAAGGGGCACGTCGGATTACAGGATCACGGCAGCGACTGCTGGTACAAGAATATCAAACTGTTGCTGCTCACGGCGAGGTGAGAACGGCGCCGGGTTGCAGGTCCGCTCAGTTGGCGAATGCCCTCAGGAATGACCAAATCCCAATGACCAATGACCAAGGAATGACTAAATTCCAAATGACCAATCGATGGTAGCCATCCGTTGGCGCATTCAGATCAGCTGGAGTCCCGGCGATTAAACGCGCTCTCTCGGGAAAGGTCCAAGTGACTCTCCTTCACCCTTGGTCATTGGTCATTGGGATTTGGTCATTCGTAAGATCATTCCTTGGTCATTGGTCATTGGGATTTGGTCATTTGTCCGTCATTGGTCACTCGCTAGCGTCAAACTGGGCTGCCTACGGACTCTGTGTTGTTGTTTCGCCATTTGATGGCGGCAGCTTTATTACTCCGCCGACGATTATTGTGGCGGTTCCTAATCTAGCGATCGTTCGGGATGTGGCGCGAGCGAGGACCACGATGTTCAAATGGATGATAGCGATTCTGCTTGGTTCAACGGCTTGCGTTGCATCGCCGGCACAGGCGCAATGGTATGCCGGCGTTGATTTTATGGTCCCGACGAGAAACTCGACGTCGAACACCATATTCCAGCGGGGCCAAACTTCGACTGCGAGAGTCAGCAGTGAAGTTCTACTCGGCGAGCAGCGCGATTTGGATCTCCATTTCGCCGCCGCTGGCAGAGTTACGGTCGGCAATCGTTCGGGGATCTTTGGCCTCGAGGGATCGTACATGGCCACGACCGACTGGACCCACACCGCCTCGGTATTTGACGGAAGCGGAAGGCTTGTTTCACCTTTCTCTTTGGTCGGGGCAACTCTCAATCTCGACGTTGATAACAATACGTCAGCCGTTGTCGACTATACGACCCAGTTGAACACGGCAGAGTTTAATCTCACGCAAAGGGTCTATGTTGGAGGAAATGGCAGTGCCTCATTGCTCTACGGGGCAAGATATATGTCCATTGAGGAGTCACTGAACTACGCCAGCAGCAACGCGAATCCGCTCAATTTATTGATCACGACAGATAATCAACTCGTCGGGCCGCAACTAGGAGTGCTCATTGAATCGCCGCTCGGTGGTGGCACATTGAATTTGGCATTCAAATCCGCTCTGGCCTACAACACGATTGACAAGACGACAGTCTTCGATGGAACACTTGGCGCGACGGTCTTCACTGGAACTCTCGGCCAAGGCAGCGACACAGATGCGTCGCTGATGAGCGAGATCGACGTACATTACATATTCTTTCCCACTGCCAACCTTTCAGTCCGTCTCGGATATCAGTTTTTGGGCGCAACGGACGTGGCCTTGGCAACGAAGAATTTCGAGCGCAATCTCAGCGTAGTTACCTCGGGACTGGCAAACGTCCAATCCGACAGTGGTGTCGCCTATCACTCTCCGTATGTCGGGGTTATTTTTGCCTACTAAGTCGCTTGCAAAGCCGAGAAGCTGATCTATAACGGCATCAAGTTCTCAAGGTGCCTTGCGATGACCACGCTATTTCTGCGGCTCGCGACCGAAGCGGATCTTTCGGCGATCAACGACATTTATAACTATTACGTCCCGCGCTCGACCTGCACTTACCAGCTTGAGCCCGAGACGATGGCTGATCGATTGGCCTGGTTCCGCAATCATTCACCAGACAAGTACCCGGTTACAGTCGCTGAAGTGGATGGCCAAGTCGCTGGCTGGGGCTCGCTCTCGAAATTCCGCGAGCGAGCGGGGTTATTCCCCGACAGTCGAAGCATCCGTCTATATCGACTGCGAGCAGCACCGCCGTGGCCTGGGACGGATGATCCTGAGCGACTTGATCGAACGGGCCAGCCGTGCCGGTTTCCACTCGATCATTGGCGGCGCCAGCGCCGACCAGTCGGCGAGCATTGCGCTGCAGGAGAGCCTCGGCTTTCAGCGCGTCGCGCATTTCAAAGAGGTCGGCTACAAGTTTGCAATGCGGCTGGACGTGATCTATCTGCAGCTCATGCTGCGGCCAGGTACTCCCACGGTTTGAAAAAATGAGTGGCTGGTGGCTGAGCCTGCGACGCCCCAGATGTCCCCGAAGAATGCGCGCGTTGATCGCCAAGAATTTGCCGGCCGTTTTCAAGCCGGAGGCTTTTCCGCGATTAGCCGGTGGTAAGCGAATGCGCCACCACCGGTATGCGGGTCGCGTAACTCAATTATCCCGGAGGGATTACAGCGCCGTGTAACTACGCGAGCTTTCAAAAGGTCAGAGTTACGCATCTGCGCTGTAATCCCTCCGGGATATTTCGCATCCTGCACTCCGCTTTCCGGTGGTGGCGCTTTCGCTTACCACCGGCTAATTGCTGCGGATCCCTTCGGGATGGAATGCCCCATGTGCTCCACGATGACTGTCGCTACGCTACTGAGACACCTATTTGACGCTCTCATTTCGCTGCGTGCGCGTCTTTCGCCGGCAGATGATATCCCTTTTGATTTAGTCGAATGCGGTACAGGCTTTTGCCGGCAGTGATGTAGAGCAAATTGGCATCAGGGCCGCGGCCAAAGCCGACGTTGGTCGGTACCTCGGTCTGGATGTACGCCAATTCTTTCCCGTCGGGCGAATAGACAACGATACCGGGCCGATTCTCGGCTCGCACGGCCACGTACAAATTGCCAGCCGCGTCGCAGATCAGCCCATCGGGGCCGTCGAACGGCGAATAATCTACTAACGTTTTACGAAACTTGGCCGTTCCGTCCGGCGACAGGTCGTAAGCCATCAACGCCATGAACCCCTTCCGTAACGGCGTCGTGACTTTGTCAGCTTGAGCCGCTTCGCCTTTGCTGAGCCTTTCAAAACCGGTGGCACCGTTGTCGTTGCTGACGACGTACAGACTCTTCTGATCGGGTGAGATGCAGACGCCGTTTGCCTTGCCGGCGTCGCTGATGATCCGTTGCACCGTTCCATTGGGATCGATCCGGTAGACTCCAACCACCGGCTGATCGATCGTTTCGTATCCGAGATACCGCGGGTCGCTGAAGTACAGTCGACCACGCTCGTCGATCGTCACATCGTTAGGCGAATTGAACGGCCTACCTTCAAACAGGCCGGCGATGATGAAACTCATGCCCGTGCGCATGTCGGTGCGAATCACTCGACGGCCGCCGTAATCGGCTCCTTCGCATACGATCATGTCGCCGCGAGCGTCGAACTTGATGCCGTTCGACATGCCGCTCGGCGAGCGGAAGATCGTCGTCTTGCCGGTCTTGGGATCGTACTTCCAGATGTGCCCGGCGTGGATTTCGCCGCGATCATTCCGCGACGTGTGCGAGAACGTGATGTCGCTGAAATAGACCTGTCCGTCGGGAGCGACCGCCACTCCTTCGGTCAAAGTGATTCCCTCAAACAGTTTTTCCAATTTCGCGTTCGCAGGCACGATTGGGTCGGCCGAGAAGACCGTGCCCAGATTCAAGACAGTCATCATCAGGCCGCCAAGCAGGATGGTCGGTAATCGTGGCAGTTGGAAGGGCGTCATGAGAATTCTCCTCGGAATCAATAGTTGATTAGATCACATCTTGAGCACAACTTTGGCTGCGGCGACGGTTGCGGTTCCGCCCCGTTACGTGAACGAGAGTTTGATCGATCCGACGATGCGTTGCCACTTTGTCCGGAAACTAGGGCGGTCGAAAACGGCCGGGTTGACGACGCCGCGGGGTCGGTCCCCCTGAGCCAGGTCGAGCATGCCTTGGCAAGCGGCGCGGCCGATGTCGCGAAATAGTTCGTCGGTCCAGGCGATCGAGTGGGGCGCGAGCAGCACATTGTCTAATTCCGCCCAGCGCGGAGGAGCGGTGAGCGGTTCGCCAACGAAACAGTCGAGCGCGGCTCCAGCGATCTGCCGTTTGGCCAGAGCTTGGTACAGATCGTCTTCATTCACGATCCCGCCGCGCGCCGTGTTGAGCAGGTAGGCCGTCGGCTTCATGAGCGATAGCTCGCGCGATGCAATCAAATTGCGAGTATGTTCGTTGAGAGGGCAGTGCAAGGTGACGAAGTCGGACTTAGCCATCAGTTCCTCGAGCGACGCGGCTTGGACACCCGAACCGGTCATGGCGGACGGCGACACGAACGGATCGAAGACCAGCGGCGTGTTCATGCCGAATCCGGAGAGAAGCTGGACGACAGCTCGACCAATACCGCCGAAACCGACCACTCCCAAGGTTCGCCCGCGCAGTTCGCACCCCATGAAACGGCTCCGTTCGTTCCAGTTGCCGGTTCGCACCAATCTGTCCTTGATCCGCACGTGATGCGTCAGTGCCAACATCCAGCCGACAGTCGCTTCCGCCACGGAATAATCGACCGCTCCTGCGGTAATGAACAACACCACATCGGCAGCCGTGCAAGCCCCCACGTCGACGTTGTCGTAACCCACGCCAAATCGGCCAATGGCCAGCAGGTTCGCACTGTCAGACAGACTGTGAGCCGTCACACGCGACGAGAGGACAATCGCACCGTGGATGCCCGTGAGTTGATCCGGCTCGATCTCAGGCTGATGAGTGGCAAATCGGCTCAGCTCGATTCCGTTCGCCAGTTCCAGCAGGTCGAGGCCAATGTCCCGATACTTCAGGCGTCCCTCGTCGTCGTAGAAATCGCCCGTCAGGGCAACTCGAAAGGGAAGATCCTCGCTCATCGCCAGGGGTTCCCTTCCGTGGTGGCACAGCGTTCCTCGACAACAATCCGCTCTGGTTTCGGTCCGGCGTAGACCCAGAGCATTTCCATCGGGCCTGACGATTCGTTGATGAAGTAATGAACGCGGCCGCGCGGTTGCAATGCGGTCGCGAAGTCGCTCATCGCATACCGACGCCCTTCGACGACGCACGTCGCCTGCCCGGAGATAATACAAATCGACTCGTCGAAGTCATGCACGTGAGCAGGCAGTCGGCCAGTTGGATGGAACAGGCCATAACCGCCGCTCATCTCGATGCCTGGCAGTAAATCGGAGTTGAAGAAGTCGATGAACTCCGTGTTCGGACCGGCAGCAAACCGCCGTGCGGTCGCGAAGCGATTTATTCGTTCGGCTCCGGGAAATCCCGCGGAATCATCCCCCATCACGCGGCGCGGAAAGAATTTGTCAATCAACGTCCGACTTGGCGAGTCGGTTGCCAGCGCGATGTGAAAGACAGCGGGCTCGGTCGTCGAGGAATTCTTGGCTGTATGTGCACGTCCGGCCGGCACAACGACGTTGTCCAGTTTCTTGAGCGCGTAACTGCGCCCTTCCACCTCGAACGTCGCCGATCCACTCAACAGTGTGATCGACTCCGTGAAGATATGGGTATGGCATGGCAATGTCGTGCCGGGAGCGAACGTCACCAGGCCCGTCGTTAGACGCTGTGCTTGATTGTGGCTGCCGACCAGACATTCGAAGTGGATGCCGCGAGCCACCTCAATCTTTGGCCCCCCGCCGAGTGCGTTCATGACTTCGGGCCGAGTGGGACGCATCGACTCTGGCGGTTGGGCAAGCGGAACAGCCGTCGTGGAGGACTCGGGGGTCAGCGAGGCTTGAATGGATTGGTCGCGCCCGACCACCGATAACGCTCCACGCATCGATCGCAGCAGCAACCCAGAATCGCTGCCAACTCCAATCATGCGAAATCCCTGCTGCCGGCGCTCGATCAAGTTGTCGTGGCTCGTCGCCAGGAGGCCGCAGTGTTTTCCCGCGCGTCGAATGGTGTCTTTCAACTGCAGGATTTGCTCGGCCACTCCGGGGCCTTCCCATTGACCGCGATGTCCGGCGGTCGACGAGAAATCCGCCGGACCAAAAAACAGGATCTCCACGCCGTCGACCTGGCACATCAGAGGAACCTGCTTCACGGTCCGGACCGTCTCGATGATTGGAATGACGAGAACGTGCTCGTTGGCTTCGGCGGTATGCTCGACGAAGCACTGCCCCCAGCAGGTCGCTCGCTCGGCGCCGATTCCTCGCAGCCCTTCCACCGGGTACCGTGAAAAGGCCACAGCCTGCTTCAGCTGCTCGGCCGTTTCCACCCACGGCACCACCACCCCGTCGGCCCCGATGTCGAGCGCCCGCTTAATTAACCCCGCGTTGAGCTCCGCAACGCGAACCAAGGCCACAGTGTCGCTACGAACCGCCGCGCGCAAGTGCTCAACGATTTCCTTCCAGTCGAGATGTCCGTGTTCGGCGTCAATGACCACCCAATCCATTCCCAACGCGACCGCCATCTCGGTGATGCTGGGAGATTCAAGCGTCACCCACAGTCCAAAGACGGGTGTATCGGCAGCGAGTTTCCGACGCAAGCTTCGAATCGCGGATGTCTTCATGAGGTTGTCTTCGGGCTATGGGGTGCCTTGACGTCTGATTCCACGATGATTATCAATCTGATTAGCACTGATTTAAGCGGTTCTTCTGGAGGCGTCAAGTGTCTGCAATTCTAGTTGCTTCTACGAAGCAAAGTCATGGAACAACGGCTGTTCTGAATTTGATATGGGACGTGGTCCGCGAGCGAGGCCTGGTGGCCGGCGATCAGATTCCCAGTATCCGCGAACTGGCGGATCGGTTGGAGGTCAAACAGACCGTGATCCGCGACGCGCTGCTGAAGGCCGAATCCATGGGACTGGTCAATGTGCTGCCTCGTGCCGGGGTTTTCCTGCGAGCCAATGGTCCTTTTTCCGAGATCCCAGCGCCGGGAAACCGGGTGGGCGACGAATCGTTATCCGCCACTTTTCGTTCCGTATTGCAATCCGATGAGCACAACGTTTTGCATCTGCTCGACGCACGGCGGCTAATTGAGGTTGAATTGGTGGGACGCGCCGCCGAGCGTCGTCGTCTGGAGGACATTCTTCCTGTTCGCCGTGCTCTCGATTCCCTGTTGCAACTTCCCAGTGATGCGACGCGCGCCGAACACGTGCAACTCGATGTTCGGTTTCATGTTGAGATTGCTCGACTCGCGGGAAACCTCGTTCTTTTATCGGTTCAACGCACCTTGATGGAGTTGCTCGTTCCCTACCTGAACGAAGTTCCACAATCCCTCCAGCGGCGCGGCTTGACCGACCGCTCACACGTCGCGATTTATGAGGCTCTAGTGGCCAGTGACGCGGAGAAGGCGCGCCAAGTCATGCGCGAGCACCTCAACCTGGCGTACGATAGTCTTCTGAAAGACATTCAACAGCCCCCCGCCATCACGCTTGGTTGATGCCCATTTGAGAACAACAATGCGAACTTTGAATATTTGCTTGACACTCCTCATCACGGTTTCGCCGTTAGCCGGGCTGCGGGCTGACGATGCCGGACTGGAGTTTTTCGAAAAGAGAATTCGCCCGGTGTTGGTGCAGCATTGCTACGAGTGCCATGCGTCTGACGCGAAGAAACTCGGCGGCGGACTGTTGCTCGACAGCCGCGATGGAGTGCGAACGGGCGGCGATTCTGGGGTCGTGATCGTGCCGGGCAAGCCGGACGATAGTTTGCTCATCAAGGCCATTCGCTATACCGACGATTCGGTGAAGATGCCCCCCAAGGGGAAGTTGCCAGCGGCGGCCATTGCGGACCTGGAAGAATGGGTCCAGCGAGGAGTCCCCGATTCGCGCGACAAGCCGCTACCGCCGAAGACAACCGATTCCTGGGAAGAGACTCTGCGCACGCGCGCACGTTGGTGGAGCCTGCAGCCGATTCAAAACCCCGCAGTGCCGCAGCCCAAGCAGTCCGCCTGGTCCGATCATCCGGTGGACCGCTTCGTGCTCGCGCGATTGGAAGAACAAGGACTCACGCCCGCCGAACCGGCCGATCCGCGCACACTGGTCCGTCGCCTCAGCCTCGTGCTGCTTGGCCTTCCGCCATCGCATGATGTCGTGGAGAAGTTCGCCGGTGAGTGGAACGCGGTGGCCGGCAGTCAAGAGAATGCGGCGGAGGTGAAGAGCGCGGGAAATAAGGAGAACGACAAGGAGCCGGCAACGGCAACTCCCCTCATCCCCCCACCTCCTCACTTCGTCATCGTCAAATCAAAAGAATCTCGACAGAGGGAGCTCGTCGAGAAACTGGTTAACTCGCTGCTCGATTCACCACATTTCGGCGAGCGGTGGGGGCGTCATTGGATGGACGTTGTCCGCTTCACGGAGACTCACGGCAACGAGTGGAATTACGAAGTTCATCACGCCTGGCGGTATCGCGATTACCTGATCCGGGCCTTCAACGCGGACGTGCCCTACGACCAGTTCATTCGCGAGCACATTGCTGGAGATTTGCTGTCACCGCCGCGATGGAACGAAGCCGAACGGTTCAACGAATCGGTCATTGGCACGGGGTTCTTCCGCTTCGGCGAAGTCAACCATGACGATTGCATTAGCCTGCGGACGCTGGGCTTCGACATCGCCGATAACCAGATCGACACGTTGACAAAAGCGTTTCAAGCCACGACCGTTGCCTGTGCTCGGTGCCACAACCACAAGCTCGACGCCGTGTCGATGGACGATTACTACGGAGTGCTCGGAATCTTACGCAGTTCGCGATTGGTGAGTCATTGCATCGACGCGCCTGACGTCAACGCAAAGCTCACGCAGCGGCTGGTCGAACTGAAGACCGAGCTGCGCAAGGAACTCGCCGCCGTGTGGTCGCAGGAGCCGGCACTGATCTCGCGATTCCTGCAAGCGGCGGCGGCCAAACGAGCGAACCGTCCCGACGCCGACGAACTGGCTAAAGGCCTGGATGCGAAGCGACTCGAAAAGTGGATCGCAGCGCTGGCCGCCGAAAAGATGCCGCTCGACGACCCCTTCGAGCCGTGGCGACTTCTCGCTTCGGCCACGATGGCGGATCCAGCAACGTTTGCGGTCGAATGGCGGAAGCTGAGCGAGCGATATGCAACCGAGGATCGCGAACGATCGGCATTTAATCGGACGCAGTTCGAAACCTATGCGGACTTCCGCCCAAGTAGCCATCTCGCTTCGCGAGATTCAGCTCGTCGCGCGACGGATTCTCAACCTGCCGATGGCCAGTCGACGGGGTCGGGAGTCTTTTTAGGCCAAACCCCTAACGACGGGTCGCAACCTTCTCCGAAAAAGACTCCCGACCCCTGGCAGGTCGGTGGCCAAGCCTTGCGGCACGGTCCTGGACGAAGCGGCGACTTTGCTCTGCATCATGACGGCGAGGCACTCGTTCGCGCCGTCGTTCCGGCAGGTTGTTTCACGCATGCGCTTTCCGACAAGCTCAACGGCACACTCCGATCGCCTGTGCTTCCACTGGGCAAAAAACACATCAGCTTTCAAGTCATGGGTCTTCGCAGCAGCGCGGTGCGCTTGGTCTCCAATAATTGCCAACTGAACTACAAGAACTACCGCGCTCTGATCTCGAGCGACCTGCATTGGGAAACGTTCTCGCCGCCCGACGACCGCGATTCGCTGCAGACCTACGCCGAACTGATGACAATGTTCGACAACCCGAAGTTTCCCGATCAACTGTCTGCTCTGGGAGGTGACACCGAGAATTATAAACTCCCGTGGGAGAAGGCTGCTGAGAATCCTCGATCGTACTTCGGTGTGACGCGAGTCGTGTTGCACGACAATCCGGATCTGCCCAAGCCGGAGTTGGCTCACCTGCGGCCGTTGTTTGTCGGGACAGAACCGACGTCCGCGAGCGAGTTCGCAGCGCGCTATGCGACGACCATCGAGGCAGCCGTGCGGGCTTTTGCCAACGACCAAGCGACCGATGAGGACGTCCGTTGGTTGGACTCGTTGCTGCGTCGCGAGCTGCTGGCCAACCAAGTCACGTCTTCGCCACGTTTGGCCGAGATTGCGAACGAATACCGACGAACCGAGGCGGAGCTGGCGTTGCCGCGTGTCGTGGCGGGAATAGGCGAGTCCGGAAGCCGTTTCGGGCAACCGGTGTTCCTCCGCGGCGACTGCACTCGGCCAGGTGAAATTGCCGCGCAGCGATACCTTGAAGTTCTGTCTTCCTCGCGCGATTCGTTTGCGGCGGAAGGGAGTGGCCGGCGGGAGTTAGCCGAGCGGATAACCAGTGCTCGCAATCCGTTGACTGCCCGTGTCATGGCGAATCGCATTTGGCACCATCTGTTTGGCGCGGGGCTTGTCCGCACGGTGGATGACTTCGGGCACGTGGGCGAATTACCGTCGCATCCAGAATTGCTCGACCATTTGGCGACCCGATTCATGGAAGACGGCTGGTCGATGAAGCGATTGATTCGGTCGCTCGTACTGACGCGGACGTTTCAATTATCGAATCAGCCCTCCGCCGCGTCGCGAGAACTGGATCCGTTGAACCGCGTACTGCAACACTATCCGGCGCGCCGGATGGAAGCGGAGGCGATTCGCGATTCCATGCTGTTTGTCTCGGGCCGCTTGGACCGCCAGCTGTTCGGCCCGAGCGTGCAACCCAATCGCGACAAGGATTACGCCGACCGACGGCTCTTCGCCGGTCCGCTCGACGGTCACGGCCGCCGCAGCCTGTACATCAAGAACAATCTGATGGAGCGCCCGAAGTTTCTGGAGGCATTCAACTTCCCCGGCGGCAAGGTCACGCAAGGCCGACGCGACCTGACCAATGTGCCCGCTCAGGCTTTGGCGCTGCTCAACGACCCGTTTGTACTTCAGCAAGCCGATGTCTGGGGAACGCAATTGATTGCTCGTTCGGACAATTCGCTCTTGTCCCGCGTCGATACAATGTTTCAATCGGCTCTCAATCGCTTGCCGACCCCGGACGAACGCGAACGCTTTGAACGAACCGCCCTTGAACTCGCACAACTCCACCAGATCCCCGCCGCCAACGTACTGACGAGCCAACTCGTGTGGCGAGATTTGGGACATGCGATATTTAATCTGAAAGAGTTTATTTATATCCCGTGATGAGAGAGACGCGTTAAAAGTACGGAGTACGTAGTACGCAGTACGCAGTACGAATTACTCAGTATCCAGTATCGCCGTACCCCGTACTCAGAACTCCGTACCCCGTACTGCGTACCGTCCGTTTCCGTTCGAGGAGCCCGCAGGATGTCCGCGAAACAAACCACCAGCTGCTGTCCCGGTCGTCGCCCGGCTCGTCTGACTCGGCGCGACATGTTGGCCTCCTCAGCGAACGGTTTTGCCATACTCGCGCTTTCGGGACTTCTCGCGCAAGAGGCACAGGCCTCTCCGATTGTGGAGCCCGGGTTGCCATCACCTCATTTTGCTCCGAAGGCCAAGCGAGTCATATTTTGCTTTATGGATGGTGGCGTATCGCACGTTGATTCGTTCGATCCCAAATCGAAGTTGGACGAACTCGACGGCAAGCCGTTCACCGAATCGAAGAATCCGACGGCCAATGGCAATCGGCAATGGCTCAAGAGCCCGTGGCGGTTCCGGCAGCATGGCGACTGCGGAATGCCGATCAGTGAACTGTTCCCGCACATCGCAGGCTGTGCCGATGATTTGGCTGTGATCCGCTCGATGACGGCCGACTTACCGATCCATGCGACCGGCGTCCTGTTCCTGCACACGGGCTCGAACAACGCCGGCCGTCCCAGCCTCGGATCGTGGGTCAACTACGGACTCGGCAGCGAGAACCAGAATCTGCCCGGTTTTGTCGTGCTGAGTTTCGGTGTGGTCCCGTGCGGCGGACTCGAAAACTATTCCAACGGATTCCTCGCCGCGAGCCACCAGGCGACGATGCTGCAAGCCGACGGCACCCCGATCGACAACTTGATACCGGCCGACAAGGACTCTCGCATTCAGCAAGCGAAGCTCGCGTTGTTGCGCGGCCAGGACGATGCCTTCTCGCGCACTTTGGGAGTCGACGATGCAGTCGAGTCGGCGATCAAGAACTACGAAATGGCGTACCGGATGCAGTCACTGGTTCCGGATCTGCTGGACCTCAACCGCGAGACGGAAGCCACGCACAAACTCTATGGTCTCGATTCGACGGTCCCGTCCAAGCGGCTCTACGGTATCCAATGCTTACGAGCGCGGCGGTTGATTGAATCCGGTGTGCGGTTCGTCGAGATCACTTGCCCACCCGGTGCGTCGAATGGCACGTGGGACCAACATGGCAACCTCAAGCAAGGGCACGAGAAGAATGCGCTCGACACCGACCAGGCGATCGCCGCGCTCATTCAAGATCTCAAGCAGCGCGGCTTGTTTGAGGAAACGCTGATCGTCTGGGCTGGCGAGTTCGGCCGGACGCCCCATTCTGCAGGTCGCGATGGTCGCGATCACCATCCCGAGGGTTTTTCGATTTGGCTGGCGGGAGCAGGCATCCGTGGCGGAACCATTTTTGGAGCGACCGACGAACTGGGCATGAACGCCACCTCTAACATCTGCACAATGCATGACCTCCACGCCACGATCCTGCATCTTCTGGGCTTGGACCACGAACGTCTCACCTTCCGCTTCTCCGGACGAGATTTTCGCCTGACCGATGTGCATGGCCACATCGTGCATGAAGTGCTGGCCTAATACGTCGGCTAAATCGGCCAGTGCTTGCACTTCCCACGGCATTCACCCAAGATCATGCGGGCGGACATTCGGCGGTCCGAAGTTGAAGGGCCGGTCTGCTTTAGGGAACTGATCCGTCAGAGTACGATGGGATCGTGAAATACGCCTCGCGCGAAAGCACGACCATAAGTTATTCGAGTCGTAAGCCGCTTTACCTACGTGATTCACTTCTGGAGGCATCGGCGAGCCATGAAAGAAAAATGCACTGTTCTCATCGCTGACGATCATCCGATTACTCGGGCCGGGCTGGCAACGATGCTGAAATCGGCGGGAATCAAAGTTGTGGGAGAAGCGGCCAATGGCGAAGAGGCCGTGGCCAACACGCTCAAGCTTAAGCCAGACGTCGTACTGATGGACGTGCGGATGCCAAAGAAGACCGGTGTTGAGGCATTGGCAGCGATTCGCAGGAAAGCACCTGGCCAACGCGTGATATTGCTGTCCGCATTCGACGACCGCGTGTTTATCAGCGAGGCGATTCGGCATGGTGCTGCCGATTACCTGAGCAAAGCATCGTCGGCGGCCGAGATTGTGTCGGCGATTCATCGGGTTCGTAACGATGAACCGCTCCCCGAGGAGAGTCTGTTGCACAAGGTGCGGCGGCTCAACCGGCGCTCCCGCCCGCGGGCAAAAAACGATTGTCCCCTCACGAACCGAGAGTTACAGGTGTTGCGAAATGTGGCGTTGGGATTGAGCAACCGTGAAATTGGCGTTGCCCTGGAGATCAGTATCGAGACGGTCAAAGAGCATGTGCAGAACGCCCTGCGGAAGCTCGACGTGGCCGGTCGCACCCAGGCAGCGGTCCTTGCGATCAATAACGGTTGGGTGTAATTGAACGCCGCTGCTCGTCCTCATTTCTCAGACCGTTCGTATCCCGGGCGCGGAGATCTCAAGAGACTCCTCTTGTAAGTTAGGCGAGGCTTCAGCAACTTTCGCTGCCCGTTCGATGGCAATCGTGATCACCAACGGCAGATGGTCCGAAGCAATTTGAGCCAGATTAGTACGCGGGACTTCGATTTGCTGTACGCGAATGCCTGGGCTGACGAATACGTGGTCGATGCGGTTGAAAGGGGTATTGCTCGGCCAGGTAGCGCGCGGACGATGTCCCTTCAACTCGCCCTGAGCGTCACGCAGTTTGCGTGTCAGTTGCCGAAAAGATCGCGAGCGCGGGGCCGCATTCAGGTCCCCACAGAGAATGACATGACCCGAGCAGTCCGGATGAGCCAGCCAGCGAGGGCCAAGCAATTCTTCGATTTGTGCCCAATTCTCGCGAGGCGAAAGTCCCAAATGCGTATTGATCAGTTGGATCAGATGGCCATTCAGTGAAATCTCCACCCATAAAGCGCCGCGCGGTTCCAAACGGGGGCGATGAGTTAATCCTGGCAGCGAACCACTGTGGATCAGCCGCATAGGCAAATGGCTGAGGACCGCGTCGCCGTATAACTCCTCGGCGATTTGTCGGGCTGGATGAAAGTGATGATCCATCCCAACGAGTCGCGCGATCTCGTGTGCCTGATCGATGTCGCCGGAACGCACACGGCCGACATCTAATTCCTGGAGGGCGATCACATCGGCTTGGCATTGGTTGATGACACGCGCAATGCGCGCTGTTGAAAGCTTCCCGTCCATTCCGCGACAGCCGTGCACGTTGTAGGTCATAATGCGAATCGACTTCGGCTCCGAAACGTGGCGCCTCATACGAACTGTTTCATCCACCGACTGTCGCCCCAATCGACGCAGGACCGTGTGGCGCAGATCCATTGGTCTCAGATACGGGCGGTCGAGCTTCGGCAACGGGGCGTCAGCCGACAAGAGAACGAAGGCGTGGGTCTCTTGATATCCCGGCCCGGCGTGAGCGCCGTGCTCGATCGGAAAACTCAACAGCGGCGCTTCCCGGCGGAATCCACCGATTACAAAATCTCCGGCATCCTTGTGGTGGCACAGTTCGACCAGGTCGTCGGCCACATCGTCCAAAAACGGATGCTCCGGCCCTAGAACGTCTGCCGCTTGACGCGGCATTTCGAACTCCCCGGCGAGAGTGAACGCACGAGCCTTTTTTTGCGCTGCACGCAGCAAGACCAATGGAACTCCCGCCTCCTTGACTAGTGCGCGGGCAAGTATGTCCCTCTGCTCATCGGTGACCGGCTCCTTCAAATACACATGCCCGACTGGACCGGCGGAGGCGACCCATGCCTTTTCCTCGTCCGACGCGCTCCCATTTACGGCGGTGGATTGCCAGAAGTTCCCGGTGAACCATTTCTCAAACCAGCCGCCTAACCAAGCCGAACGAGTGGGACGGGGCTGCTTCGTTCTCGCACGCTTCGCGACAGTCCCCCCGATATGCTGCTGCAGCACTGCCTCCACGGCCTCTTGAATCGTTCGCCCCTGCTCGTACTCGTACGGTCGAGTATGCTCCTGTCCATGATCCGAATAGATCCAGACATCGTAGTCGCGGTTCGCCGAACGGTGTGCGGCGGACCACAGATTCTTGATGGCCTTATCAACGCCGCTCAGTGTCCAATGCGCAAACGCCGACGACGGTCCGCGGCGGTGTGCCTGTTCGTCGTAGCCCAGGAAATTTAGCTGAATAATCGGCAGTCCCCGCGCTATGTCCATCATGGCGCCAATGGTGGCCAGTTCGCGCAGCACGACACTCACGACCACCCGGCTCGGGATGAAACTAAGTTCATAACCGAGTTCCCGCACGCGGATATTTCCGCACAACACATCGCCAATCGCCAGAAACAACTCGATCACTACCAAAGCCAACATCCGAAACATGCTCATACAATGCCAGAGGGCGAACCCAACCCGCCGCAACGGATGGACGGCGTGCCGTTTCGACGGCAGACCGCCGTTCACGGCACAGAAGTGCACTTCATCCGCGCCTCCGGTATAGATGTCGCAATACACGCTCCCTCCTTCAAGTAGACCTTTCTGTCCACCTTCTTTCAGCCGCGCTTCCACCTCGTTCGCCGGCCCAGAGGAGAACATCCGGTGCAGCTCGCCGGTCTTTCGGTCGTAGAAGTCGAATGC
>CAZFLF010000027.1:0-16234 GCA_964519825.1 uncultured Pirellulaceae bacterium
ACGAACAACTTGGACTTGGCGGGTTTGAGCAGATTCGCCCGAAGATTGAACAGTCGATGCACCGACGCAAGAGTCACAAGACCAATCTGCATGAGCTAACTCCAGAGATCCAAGCCGAAATTGGCCGGCGTTGGGGTGGGTATTGCCAAAAGTACGGTTATTCTTCGCCGTCCCCAGCATGAACCCTTCAGTTCCAACCGCGTCCATCATAGAATCCCGGCTACTTGTCAAAAGAAACGAGGAAGACGATGAGTGTGGCTACCTCTACTGATCGCGTGTTCAACTTTTCTCCCGGACCGGCGGTATTGCCGTTGCCGGTCTTGGAGCAAATCCAGAGCGAGATGCTGTCCCTGCCGGGATGCGGTGCATCGATTCTTGAAATCAGTCATCGCAGTAAACCATTCCTGGACATTCTTGACGCCACGAAAGACCGGCTGCGGCGGTTGCTTGGCATTCCGAATGACTTCGACATTCTGTTCTTACAAGGTGGATCGCGGCTCCAGTTTTCCATGATCCCGCTGAACCTTTTGGGCGGGACCGGAAAGTCTGCCGACTATGTACTGACTGGTTCCTGGGGTAAGTACGCTCATCAGGAAGCGGTGAAGGAAGGCAAGATTCGCGTCGTCTGGGATGGCAAGGCCACCAACTACGACCGCCTGCCGGGTTCCGGCGAACTGCAGTTCGATCCAAACGCGGCATACGCCTACATCACGTCGAACGAGACGATTCAAGGTGTGCAGTTTCCGGCGGAACCAGAAACTGGCAATGTTCCCCTCGTTTCCGATGCGTCGTCGGACTTTCTCTGTCGACCGATTCCTCTACAGAAATACGGTTTGATCTACGCCTGTGCCCAAAAGAATGCTGGCGCGGCTGGCGTCACGGTTGTGATCATTCGCCGGGATCTCTTGGAGCGGAGCCAGGACTCCTTGCCGGGCTATCTGAACTTCAAGAATCACTCGGTGGAGAACTCGCTTTGGAATACGCCTCCGACGTTTGGCGTGTACGTGATGGGATTGGTCACTAAATGGTTGCTGGAAGATGTCGGCGGACTGGAGGCCATGCATCGGCGAAATCGCAACAAAGCGCAACTACTCTATGAAACCATCGACGACAGCGGTGGTTTCTATCGAGGGCATGCCCAACCGAACTGCCGATCGCTCATGAATGTGACTTTTCGGATGCCGAGTGAATCGCTGGAAAAGGAATTTGTAGCCGAAGGAGCGCGGCGACAACTCGACGGCCTGGCCGGGCACCGCAGTGTCGGCGGCATTCGTGCGTCGATTTATAACGCCATGCCCGTCGAAGGCGTGGAAGCATTGCGTGATTTCATGGTTGATTTCCGCGAACGAGACGTCGGTTAATGCTGGACTCGGTTAGTGCTGGACCAGGAGTGGTGGATGCCCCGCATCATTGTTTTAGATAAGTTGTCGCCGGAAGGTCTGGCACTGTTGCAAAAAGCTCCGCACGTCGAGTTCGAAGTGCGAACAGGACTCAAGGGAACGGACCTGCGTCAGGCGTTAGCGGAATTCGATGGCGCGATCTGTCGCAGCGGGGTGAAGATTACCGGAGAGTCTCTCGAGGGAAATCGCCGACTCAAGGTGATCGTGCGAGCCGGTGTGGGGACCGACAACATCGACAAGAACGCGGCCACACGGCTGGGCATCATTGTGATGAACACGCCGACGGGCAATACGATCAGTACCGCCGAGCACGCCTTCACGTTGATGCTCGCGTTGTCGCGGAATATCGCGACGGCTCACCAGAGCCTGGTCGAAGGGCGTTGGGACCGCAATTCGTACATGGGCTCCCAATTAGCCGATAAGACGCTCGGCGTAGTAGGTCTGGGACGCATCGGCCAGGAAGTCGCCAAACGCGCGATTGCGTTTCAGATGCGAGTCATCGGCTACGATCCGTTCGTATCGGCCGAGCAGGCCGCGAAGATGGGGTTGGAGTATGTCGATCAAGTGCGCGCCATGTTGCCCAAGGTCGATTATCTCACTGTCCACACGCCGCTCACGTCGGAAACGAAAGACCTGATTGGGCTCCCCGAACTGGATTTGCTGAAACCGGGCATCCGGCTGATCAATGCCGCTCGCGGCGGCATCTACAACGAGGCGGCGCTGATCGAAGGATTGAAGAGGGGCAAGATCGGCGGCGTCGCGCTCGACGTGTTCGAGAACGAGCCATGCACCGACAGCCCGCTATTCAAAATGAAGAACGTGCTCTGCACTCCACACCTCGGGGCGAGCACCGAAGAAGCGCAAAACCAGGTGGCGATCGAGGCGGTCGAACTATTGGTCAACTATTTCACGACCGGCGAAGTGCGACATGCCGTCAACATGGCTGCGGTCGATCAAAAGACGCTACGGTCGCTACAAGGTTTCATCGACCTGTCCTACCGCCTAGGTCGGCTACTGGCACAATGGCACAGCGGTGGTCCATCTGCCTGCAAGTTGCACTATCGCGGGGATGTAGCCAACAAGAATACAAAGCTGCTCACATCATCCTTCTGCGCCGGACTACTCGAAGGAGCCTTGGATGAAGAGGTAAACATCGTCAACGCCGAGATGCTGTTGCGCGAACGCGGCGTTCGCGTCAGTGAAGAGTTACAGACCGAGCCGGGTGCTTTCAGTTCGTCGATCTCTGTGGAATTGTCGAGCGAGGGGGGAGCATTTAGCGTGTCAGGAACGCTGTTTGGCAACAGCATGCCGCGCCTCGTGCGGCTCGGTGAATTTCGCTTGGAGACTTATCTCGACGGCAATTTGATGATTTTCATGCACGACGACGTGCCGGGGATCATCGGCTCTGTGGGGACTATCTTAGGGCGACATCGAGTCAACATTGCTCAAATGTCGGTCGGCCGCGCCGGCAAGACTCCCGGTGGACCGGCCATCGGCGTGTTGCAAACCGACGAGATTCCGGTTGCCGCGGCGATCGACGAAGTGCTGGATCACAAGAACATTCAAAGTATCCGCATTATCAAACTGCCGCCCGCGGGCCAACTGCCGCCATGGCTGGGGTGATGATTCACTGAATCGGCCGGCGTCCCTGAGTCCCAGCCGAAGGGACCGTACGACGATTCGTCCTATTGGTCGTATCCGTCCTATTCGTCGTATTCGCCCGCCGACGGAATTGACCGGCGTGTTTGCTTCGTCTATCGATTCCCGTGGATCGTCTCAAGAGTATCGGGCGCGGTGAAGTGAAAGCCCTGACTCTGGCTGAAGAACTGAACGGGGTTTTCGTAGACGATCTTGCGAATCGCGGTTTCCGGATGACCGCGGCGCCGCATTTCCAGAATGAAATCCGGGACGGCCGTCGGCTTCGAGGGTCCCCAATCGCCCGCAGAATTCACCAATAAACGCTCTGGGCCGTAGGCTTCCACGATGTCCGCGGCACGTTGCGGAGTGCACTTCGAAACGGGGTACAACGTCATCCCCGCCCAGAAGCCTTCATCGAGCACAAACCGCACCGTGTGTTCTTCGACATGGTCCACCAGCACGCGATTGTGATCGATACGGCGATCGTCGCACAACATGTCGACGATCATCTTCGTTCCTTGAAACTTATCTTCGAGATGCGGTGTGTGAATGAGAATCTGTTGGTCGTACTTGGCAGCCAGGTCGAGGTGTTCCAAAAAGATCGTGGCCTCGTTCGGTGTGTTCTTGTTCAGACCGATCTCGCCGATCCCCAACACATTCGGTTTGTCGAGGAATTCCGGAATCATGGCGATCACTTCGCGCGAGAGGCTGACATTCTCGGCTTCCTTGGCGTTAATGCACAGCCACGTGAAATGTTGGATGCCATACTGTTTTGCCCGCTTCGACTCGAATTCGGTCAATTGCCGAAAATAGTCGCGAAAACTCTCCACGCTTCCTCGATCGAAGCCGGCCCAAAAGGCTGGCTCGCTCATGGCGACACAGCCCATCTTGGCCAGCGTCTCGTAGTCATCGGTCACGCGGGACACCATGTGAATGTGCGGATCGATGTAGTACATGGCTTTTCCTTGGGCAACGAGTACACGGTGGTGACGCGACGGCGGATAACTTATTTGGCCTTGCGCATCGCGGTGAGGCCGAATTTCTCTCGCCAAGTTGGTTCGTATCGCCGCGAGAAAATCATTTGCACTTGCTCAGCGCGGTCCGAGTTTTCGGTCAACAGCACTTGCAGCGACTCGCGCAGCAACACCACGCGGGGATCGCCGTCTAGGACCCCCTCTGCACGTTCCAGTCGATCGAAGGCAGCCGCGATCTCCAGAATCTTGCAGCGGATCTCCAGGAACTCCCGGTCGAGCACTTGTTTGGCGGTCATGGGGATGGGCATAGCCAGTTCCCAATCTTGGTTGGTAGGAGGCCGGCGCCTGGCGCCGACCTAGAATTGTCAGGGCATGTCGTAGTTTGTCCCCCTCCGCGGACGAAATCAAGCGCTGTTGTACTGCCTTAACAACCGAATGCGGCGATTCGCTTGGCTGCGAAGAAGTTGATTTCGCTACATCCGGCATAAGCGGGGCAACGGGTAGGCGCGGCATAAAGGTTAGAGGTTCACCGATCGGCAAGGGTTGCGGTCTTTTCCGGATCGAGAAGGCCGATTTGGCAAGGATTGCCGGGAGGTTGGCCGATTTCCGATGGATGAGGACAGATTGAAGTCCGACTAGGAGGTTACCCACCGTGGCAACCGGACTCGACGCTACTTTTAGGATTCTATCGAAAACAAAAAACGAGGCCGCTTTACCGTGGCTGGTCGGGGCGTTGGATGGTGCGCAAGACGATTTGCGGACTCGCGCGCTGCGGGCGTTAATCGCACGCCGCAGCGTCGCGGGACAAACGGAAGTATTGCTGCGTTGGCGTTCATTGGACGAATCGCAACTGGGCATCGTGGCGGAACAAGGTCCGCGAATGTCGGTGGCAGTTCGTGATGGGGTGCTGAGCTCCGACCCGGACCTGAACCGAAACGCCTGCGACGCCGTGGTACGGTTGCGCGATTACGATCTGATCCCAACGCTGGTCAATGCCGCCGAGGACAAGATAAACCCGCATGCGGAACAGGCCGCGCAGGCGGCCGTCGCCTTGGCCGAACAATTATCCAGCGAACTTTCCGCGCCGCGTGACTACAGCAATCGCCGCGATCCAGCCTTGATTCGACAATACGTCTACGGCTCGCTTGAGCACTCCGTGAGACACTTCGCCAACCATCGTCGCGCGGCATTGATTGAGGCATTCTTGCTCTTGGTCAACAAAGACGATTCGTTGCTCAAACAGATGCTCGAGGATCCAAATGACGTTGTGTACTCTGCCGTCGTTCGCCATCTGACGACCAGTAGCCGACCAAATGTGATTCGCGTCATCCTGGATTCGTTGGAGGAATTGCACGCACCGGCCTCCATTCTGCATGTACTCGCGCGCCGACGTGACAAACCATTCCTGCATTTGCTGTTCACCAGCAGGTCCAAAAGACTCTCGGCAAATTTCAAGTGCAATCTCCGCAAAGTGGAGTCATGGGCTTGGTTGCGCGACGATATGAAGATTCTTGGCACGCTTTGCGACGAAGAGCTAGCCGGCGCGGTGTATGTGACCACCGCATCGGGAATGAATCGTCTGAAAGCGTTCGAGGTGGTACATTTCGCGTTGCACCGCGGCGGCGTACTGAGCCGTCGTGCGGCGGCCGCTGTACTCATGGAATTCAAGGGTGGAGAAGCCAATGAGTTGGTGTTGCGCGCACTGGCCGACAAAGACCCCGAAGTCCAAGCCCATGCCGTCAGTCAATTGCGTGAACGCGCGATCCCGGGGGCGATGCAGCGCTTGATCGACATGCTCGACAGTCCCCACGCCGTTGTCCGTTCCGCGGTGCATAGTGCGTTGGCCGAATTCACGTTTCAACGATTTGTCGGCGCATTTGAAATGCTCGACGCGGAAGCTCGCAACACAACGGGCGCCTTGGTCAAAAGGGTCGATAACGATGCCATTGGGCAACTTCTAGTGGAACTCACGTCACTGTCCCGGTCACGGCGCCTGCGGGGTTTAGAATTGGCCGTCGCGATGCAGGCGACACGGGAGGTCGAAGAGGCGATTCTCAGTTTGTCGTGTGACACCGATCACTTTGTTCGCGCCGCGTCGATTCACGCCCTAGTCCGCATCGATTCAGAACAATCGCGGCGGCGATTGTTGGAATTGCGTATGGATCGGGCAGTCTCAGTCCAGGAAGCAGCCGAGGAAGCCATGGAACGGATGATCCCAGCTGCTCCCGCACCGGTGCTCTCAATTCCCGATCCGTTCGCTGCGACCCCTGCTGCCCCCGCGGATGCCACGCCCAGTCATTAACGCCGACCAACGCAAACACAGTCTGGGAGTCAATCCTGTGTACAGCTTGTCCATATTGCTGACGATCTTAGCCGGTCACCCTTTACTGGCCGAAAACAGCCGGTTCGCACACATGGGGAATCGGGTCAAGGACAGCAAAACTGATCTCGATTTGACAGGTCTCTTTGCGGTTCTTGGCGGTTTGTTGGTCCTCGTGGTACTCGGCTGGGGCATCAGTTACTGGCGTGCGCGACGTGAATCTCGTGTCGTCAACAGTCCCCGGGCTTTGTTTCGCGAGTTGTGCAGCGCGCATGGAATGAGCCGCGCGGAACGCGACTTACTGCACGAAATCGCGCAATGGCACAACCTAGCCGACCCCGTCCAGCTTTTCATCGAGCCCGAGCGATTTCAACCGGCGGAAATGCACGAAGCTCTGAATTGCGAAGCTGAGGCGACAGAACTACAGAACAGGTTGTTCACGGCCGAGCTGGCAGTTTAGCGCAAGAAAACGCCGCTTCGCCTCCGAAATTGCCAAACGAAGCGGCTCGATGGTTGCCCGGCCCAACGCTGGATCTCCGATCCATGCCTGACGCAATCTCTTATCAGCAACACGTTGTCAGCTATTTCTTGTCAAACGCGGAGCCTTTTTTCTCCATCTTCGCCTTGTCCGATGGATTCCGCTCGCGAAATTTTTCCGACACGGCACCCGTCGATGTCGGACTCTTTCCTTCTGGGGGTTTGGGCTTGAATTGTAAGGGATCGGCATTCTTACCTAACCCGACGGAACGAACTTCCGGACGATAGCCGACCCAATCGAGCAGTTTTTCCACAGGTATCATTTCCACTCCAAACGCCTCCGCCCGTTTCTGCATGTCTGAGTACGAGTCCAGCACTTTCCGACCGGACCGTTCGTCCGGTTGTTCACCGAGCACCAGATAACGAGTGGCAGACGTCATTCCCGGACCTTCGATGTGGCCATCGTCGTGCATTTCTTCGTCAATGGCGCCGCCGCTGGCGGCAAGCAAACTCCGAACAAGAGTGCGATCGCTGCGATGGTCGCCATCGATGTCCAAAAGTCCGGCCAGCGCAAACTTGACTCGCTTACCTGGACGCCACGCGGGCGAAAAGATTTGGTCCCCCTGCAGGATCGGGTTCCCGGGGATGTCCTCAATGATCCGGGCTTCCGACAGATGCTGGGCAAGAACGCGAGTCACTTCGATACTCGCCTTTTTTGCCGTACGAGTCACGCCGTTGTCAGCCTGGTCGAAAACGCTAAACAGAGTCTGACGACGCAATCCGTCCGCCATACCTAAGTTGAGCCAAACCGTTTTCGCAGCCTGGTTGGCCCACGTAATCTGGCCGTCGGGAACCTCGAACGGTTCGTCCCGTAGCGTCTCGATGGTCTTTTTTTGGTCGTTAATCGTGCTATCCCGCTGAACCACCAATTTATTCGCCTTTTCTTTCTCTTGTTTTTCATTGTCTATTTCGTTCTTCTTCTTACCGATCTCGGCGGTGTAATTCGCGAGTTCTGCCTTCTGCATGTCTTCTAGGGACTTGCGATCTCCCACATATTTCGCCTGTTCCTCCGACAGCTTCCTTTCGGCTTCTTGATGCCCTTTGACCGCCTCTTCGGTCCGTTCAGCTTCCTTGGTTCTGGTCGCGTCGAGGTCTTTCGCCGACTTGGTGGCTTCCGCGGTTTGTAGCAGCAGCGAATTGTTGCGGTCACGCACGGCATTGAGCACTTCCGGCGCAACGGCGCCATAATTCTGCTTGTCCTTTGGCATTGCGGTGGCAAATGTGGCAATGAACGTGTCGTAGTTGGCGATGACGCTCTTCATTTTCTCATCAGCGCCGAAGCTCTGTTTGAGTTGTTCGACTTCGGCTTCGGGCAGAGTGGTCTGACCGAGAATGTGCAACACATAGTCAACTCGGTCTGCTAAATCATTTGAGCGAGTCGTCGCCTCGGCCATTTTCTTCTTGGCGTCGTCCGCTGCCTTCGCGGATTCCTCCGACTGGCGATAGTAAACAAAGGTCGTAATTGCCAGTACGACCGCCACCATGGCAAATAAAATGAGCGAGATTTTTAGTCCCTGATGTTCAGACTGCGCCATATTCCCATTCCTTTTCGTGTTCCCAAGCGACGAACCCAAGTCGCTCGAAAATGATTTGCGCCCCACTGGCCCGCCCTAAGACAATCAAATCGCAGGGCGGAAAAGCCGACCTTGAACTGAGTTGATGCGAGACAAGAAGCTAAGCCAAGTCTAAATGCACCGGTATTCAGTGTCAAATCTGGTGATGCGGCCCAACGTTCGCAGCATTAGGACACCGCGGTGATTCAAAATTTTGGTAAAAATGCCGACCAGGAAATGGCTTCCAGTCTGGCCCGCTCGGATATGATATTTCGTCGGATATTTCGGATGGACCAGCCTTACAGCCTCTTCGTGGCGGTTTTGAGTCGATGCATGGTGGGAGGTATCCCGGCGAATCCGGGCAGCACCGACCGAGGATTCACCGCGTGATCGGGGGGAGAAGCCGCCGAATCGTCACTCGGTTTCCGATAGAACAGTCGCCGAGTAAACCGCGCGGTGCGCGAATCTCTCGGCGCATCAGCCATCAATTTGGAATACCCTACCACTCGTTCTGGTCCCTTCAGCAACAATCGCCCCCGTCGACTTTTCGCACAATTCACTTCGACGACACGAACAAATGGCAATCGATCAACGTTCTCCAACCACACGATACTGCGTTCGTAGGCCAACGGCCCACCACCCTTCCACTCCGTCAATTCTTCGGTGGATAAAACGCGCAGAATCTCACGGCGCCCGTCGCGATGTTTGATTGTGCGAGTTCTCATCTGGATTCCCTCCGGTTTCAATTCCTTCAGCCCCAAGTTCGAACACAGCGGGAGAAAATGGCTCCCAAATTCCTGCGGTCCGGTCGGGATTAGCCAACGCAGCATCTGTGCCATGTTTCCGGTGGGGCTCACAATCGCCGCAGACGACTGCTGATGTTCTAACAGTCAAAGACTTTGCGTCTCGCGGAGACAGAAAAGCTCCGCGCCGGCAAATCGTAGCGATTCACGGCAAGAGGACGATTTCGTGTTGCAACCTGCAACGCGAATTACTACTTCGGCTTGCAATGGGAAAGGGTCAGCAACACATATCCAGTGACCAGATTCGCATCCCCTTCGAGCCAACGATCGTTCGGATTGACCCAGGACCCATCTTCGCCCTGTCTCTTGGCCAATTCTCCAATCAGTTCGGCGCGCCAGTCATGTTTTTGACCAGATGCGTCCTCGACAGTGTCCAACTTCAATGCCTCGAGTGCCTTGGCAAACGTGTGATAGTAGTAATAGACGCCGGCGTCACCCATCCCAGGATTGGACTTCAGGTCGTAGTTTTTCCGAATCCATTTCAAGGCGGCTTGAACGCGCTGGTCATCCGAACTAACCCCGGCGTAGATCATGCTCTTGAGACCGGCATAGGTCATTGAACCATAACTTCGCAGCCCTCCGTTCTCCGTCTTGCCAGCCATGCTGGCCCCACCAGCGGCAGGCGTGTAATAAAACCCGCCGTCGGGATTCTTGGCGGCAAATTCCGACGTGTTGTGCTCGGATTCCAGGTTCTGGCAGCGTGAAATGAACACCAGTGCCTTCTGGATCGCGTCACGGTTCTCCGGGTTTTCGGTGGCCTTCAACGCGTCGATAAAAAACGAGCTGTTGGAGTTATCGGGCCGTTTGCTTTTGCCGTACCCGGCGCCGCCATAATTCAGGTCCGCCGGGCTTTGGCCTTCCCCTTCGTCCCATTGATTGTCTTTGACGAACGCTTCCGCTTTCTTGAGCAACTCACGGTAGCGCCCCTGCCGATTGGCCTCGGTGAAACAGAGAATCGCCAGGCAAGTTTCATAGTTCCGATAATTCGAACCGGGCTGATAAACACCGCCATCCGGCTGCGCGAATTTCTCGAGGAACTTGAGGCTCTCGGCAACAAACGGCTCATCCGGCGAACGTCCATGCCGAAGCAGTCCCGTAGTGACTAAGGCCGTGACCGCTGGACCGGAAAACGAGCTGTAGGAACCGTCCGAGGCGCGACCTTTTGTCGCCAGGAAGCTGATGGCTTTGGTGACCATTCGCTCGTGCTGTGCCTTGGCGTCCGTTTCCGCGGCCGCACAGATCGATGGCTGGGCTAACAACCCGATTGCAATGAAAAAAGACAAGAGCATCGTTACATAGGAATTCATGGCTCACTCCAAAATCGCAAAAATGTCGTCTTCGTTCATGATAAGGAGTTCGTCGCCATCGACCATGACCTCCGAGCCGGCCCAACTGGAAAACAAAACCCGGTCCCCTTCGGCAACTTGGGGAGCTGTTCGACGTCCGTCACTTAACAGCTTGCCGTCGCCAACCGACAACACACGTCCTTGCTTGGGTTTCTCCTTCGCCGTGTCAGGCAGGAGAATTCCTCCGCCCGTCGTCGCTTCGGCGTCTAGGCGTTTCACGACGATCTTATCGCCAATCGGCACAACTTTCATAGCAGAAAAACTCCTGGAATCCACTGAATGGAACTCTTTGCGCAGCAAGACGGTAACGGTTCCCGCAGGCCAACAGCAACCGCCTCCTGGGTCGTGGTGAATGACGAGGTCAAAAAATCTCGTCGGCTCCCCGCAATGCAAGCACGAATGACTCCGGCGTTCAAACTGGCGGCGGATTCACCCTTCTGACTTCACATCGCGCCGCACACCGGACCGCTCTGGGATCAAAAGACCATCCACGACAACGTTCGAATTCTCGCACGCTTGGTCACCGCATTCAAGAGTTGCGGATCGCATAAACAACAGTACGGCAGTACTTCTCCGAAAGAAAGATTGAGTAATTGGGTTGAGTTTGCCGAATAAAGAGGCGGCAACGCCCAAGGAAGAAGACACCAAGCCGGCACTGCTGGCATTCGATCAGCATCTTGTTCGGGTTGGTTCAGGAACCGGTTCATGAGCAGTGACGCAGCCAATTCCATCGTGGAACCCAACAAGCCGGTCATCCGGATAGACGGCGCGCACCAGATTGCGACGGTTGCCGGAACGGTCGGGTCTGCTGTGCCAAATAGGGTGGTCGCGTCAGTCGTCGAGGCTGGTGGAAATTCCGCGGAGCAAATCCAACTCCACGCTGGACAGTTGGCCCGGCACCTTCAAGACCGGCGGCGCGATGTCGATCATCGTGAAGCTCAACTCAACGCGCGGATCGCGCAATTGGAAAACGAACTTCGTTTGTCCCGAATGTGGTTGCGCGAACAGAATCAAGAATTCACTGAGCGAGAAGTCGAGTTACGGCAGCAGCTCTCCGACCATGAATCTCGCGTTGCCGCGATCGCTGCGGCAGAACTTGCGTTTGCCGAGTCCCAGCGACAGTTCACCGACGAATCTCGCTTGCGTGAAGATTTGCTGTCGCGCCGTGAAATGCAAGTCACCGAGTCGCAACAACGAATCGCTCTCGAGACCACGCGACTTCAGACGACCCGCGAACATCTGGAACGGGAGCGGGTGCGGCTGGAGCAGGAGCAGGCGGATCAACAATGCCGCAGCAGCGTGACGGAACACGCACAACTCGAACAGCAGCAGCGCGAGCTGGCAACCGAGCGGGAAGCACTCACATTACGGACTCGCCGGTGGCAGGAGGAGCGAGAGCAGCAACAACAGACTTTGCATCGTGACCGGAAAAACCTGGACCAGCGCCAGGCGACGCTGGAACGAGTTCGCGCCGAGGTGCTGCGGTTGCACCGTGAGGCACTGGAAATGCGATTGGTTGCCGAACAGCTTTGGGCACAACTCGCCGGACGCTCCACGCCTGCCGAACTTACCGCGGGAGTGAGCCAGCTGCACAGCCAACTCGCCGATGAATTCCGCTTCGCTAGTCAGGATTTAGAGACACAGCGTTCGGCACTGCGGGAACTAATTGGCCGCCTCGAGCAGAAACAGCAGGAGCTGGCGGAACAACGAAACGAACTCGTGTCCTGGTTCCGCCGCCGCCAGGCTGACTTGGCGCAGAAGGCTGTCGAATTGTCGCACCGCAATCAGCATCTGGTCACCGAACGCCAACAGTTCCGCGACCAACAACTTCAGCAACAAGTGCATCCGTTCCAAACCTTGCACCTGCGCCGCGGCATTCAAACTGAGTTGACGACCAGCGCGGCAAATTAGCAAATTACTGCGATGACACTCGCGAACATCGGCTACTCACCCGGCAAATCGTCTCCGAAATGTGTGGCGACGGGTGACTAACAAAACGGTTGCAGACCGCGCCGAGTCATACCGCGAATGGTAGTTCGCCACTAAACGAAGGAGTCACCTATCCGGGCTGCTACTTCTTGGAAGTCAGCTTGAAATCGTGAGTCCCACCGCCGCTGGGTACTACAACCGTCAACTTGCTACCTAGCATATCGGAATACTGTGGGGGGATGCTCTCTTTGGCATTCTCCTCCGTCATGAGCTGCATCGGAGATTTTTCGGGACTTGGTGGAACAACCGAGCCGTCCGGTTTGGTGAGTCGGGTGATGATCACTCGATATTCGCCCGGCATGGCGCCAGATGCTTTTCCTTCACCTGCCTTGAGTTCGAACTTTCCGCCGGCATCGGTTACGCCACCCGTGTCAAGTGCCTGTCCGGAACTCGCCGAAACGGGAACCAACATGATCGTCGCCCCATCCATGGGCTTGTCGTCCAGCGTAACCGAACCGGTGAATGGTACTAACCCCGTGGGCGTCGGTTTCACTGCCGGTCCACACCCAACTACAACTGCAAACAGGGTCAATGCCAACGTACGCGTCAATGTTCGCTCCAGCATTCGTTCCCTCAATTCGTTTCTCAAGAGATCGTCGTACGAGTTAGTTTTGAACGCTAAATGATGGCGGTCGATGGGAAGCGTGATTCCCACCTGACCGCCATTTTTCGTTGCCATTCACTGTGTTTGCAACCGCGTCCAAGGCCTAGAATTCACCCAAGGCCTGTCCGTCGGAAATGAGTCCCAAACCGTCCAGAGTCGTCAGGGAGATCGTTTCGGCAATAAACCTTACGGAGGCATCACCCAGCGCAAACTGAGCGCCCCCTGGATGCAGACTTCCTGTCGTTCCCCAGTTACCCAAGCGGCCGTGGAGTTTTGTGCTCGGTATGTTGGCATAGGTCCAACAGTTGATTCCTCGAGCTTGTCCGTGCTGTTGCGCAATGTCGTGGCCGGTCATCACCCAGCCGCGATAAGCCCATGTCGTGGCTAGACCGTTGTAAACCCGACGTGTCGTCTCGGCGAGCATGACGGTGTTACTGGAACCGTCCTTAACGTGGTTGAAAGACGAGTTGCTGTTGACTGCAAACATTCGCATTCGAGTGGGGAGGTTCGTCGTCATGTAGTTCCAATCGAGGCCGTACAGCATGTAGAGCGAGTCGGTGCTAAAATCGTAATTGATTCGCTGGGCGTCGACATTTTGCAGCGAATAGTAAGGGTACCATGTGCCTTTAGTGATTACTGTCGGGCCGTCGTCGGAGGGACATGAAAACACCGACAACTGTGTCCCTAGGGCTTTCTCCGTTAGTGGGGGCACCGGCACTGCACCGGAGTTGGGATACTGCGAGGGACCGGTGGGAAACCTAAAATCGATCTGGTCTTGTAACGGTTTTTGCTCGAAGAAACCTAAACTGAGAGTCCAGCCAGTGTGATTCAACGTAGGTGTATAGAATGACCCACCGGGCACAGAATAATAACTGTTGTACGTCGACATGTAGTTGATGTGCGACGACGGAAACACCTTGAAGGTGTCGTGGTAATTGTGACAGGCCAGCGCGAGCTGCTTCATGTTGTTACCGCACTGCATACGCCGCGCGGCTTCGCGGGCAGCTTGGACGGCCGGCAACAACAGCGCCACCAAAATGCCGATGATCGCGATAACCACCAGCAGTTCCACCAGCGTGAAACCTACTCGAACTCTTGACCTAGATTGCATGGTCGTTCTCCTGTGGAAAGAACAAGAAATAAAGGGAAACATTGAATCGCTTGGCCATTTTGGATCGCCCGTGAGACGGACGATCATTTAATTCGTCGTGCAGTCAGAACAACTTCACTTACACCTTTTAGGTGGTACCAGCAGCAAGAACTCCAACTGGTCGTACATCAAAGAGCACGCATCATAGACATTTGATGCAACGGTTGGCAATGTTTTTTCTCCGAGAATTCTGTTGAGTGATTCCAGTGTCGAAAACGCCATCAACCGTCAAAGCAACGGTCGTGCCGCCGGCTGTCATTTCGTACGCCCAATCGCACGAAACACACGAATATAGAGCCTTTTTTGATCGTGTGGCCGCAAATAATCAGCTGATTCGCTGGGGACAGGATGCCCGCAACTTAGGCACAGACATCCCGCACTGTCAGCGAGATGATGCTCCTGATCCATGATCCATTATTCCGGCGCAACCCTGAGTCGGCCGATGGAATAGTAAGTGAATCCTTCCTGAACCATATTCTTGGGGTCGTAAAGATTGCGTCCGTCAAAGATCACGGGCGTGGCCATGCGACGCTTCATGTCGCCGAAGTCTGGATTGCGAAACTCTTGCCATTCTGTATTGATGGCCAAAGCGTGCGCTCCCTCCAGCACATCCATAGGCTGCGTACCGTATCGGATGCCGTCCCCCAATTGTTCGCGAACGTTGTCCATCGCTTCTGGATCATGTGCCTGCACGATGGCGCCGTGTTTCAGCAAGGCTTCGATCAAGACCAGTGCCGGTGCTTCACGAATGTCGTCGGTACGTGGTTTGAACGCCAATCCCCACACCGCGACGGTCTTGCCCCGTAAGTCGTCGGAAAAGTGGGCGACGATCGCCCGCGTGAGGGTGTGCTTTTGATCGTCGTTTACGGCATCCACGGCGTCGAGCATCCGCGGGGACAAACCAGATTGACGGGCCATGGTCGCCAGCGCGCGAATGTCTTTCGGGAAACAACTCCCCCCGTAGCCGACACCGGGAAAGAGAAACTGAAAACCGATCCGCCGATCGTGGCCGATGCCACGCCGCACGTCGTTGATGTCCCCCTTCATCCTCTCGCAGATATTCGCCATTTCATTGATAAAGCTGATCTTTGTGGCCAACATCGCGTTCGCGACATACTTGGTCAGTTCCGCGCTCTCTGGCGACATGGCCAGGAACGGGTTGTCGGTCCGCAAGAACGGCGCGTACAGTTCGCGCAGTAACTCGGCAACTTCCGGCCTCCGGACACCCACGACAACCCGATCCGGAAACATGAAGTCATTGATCGCGGCCCCCTCTTTCAGAAACTCAGGATTGCTGGCGACATCGACGTCGCGGCCGGTCAACTGTTTGAGCCGTTGATAGGTTCCCTGGTTCGTGCCGACCGGAACAGTGCTCTTGATAACGACAATTGCCTTGGCGGACAGATTCGGAGCCAGAGCCGCAACCACTTTCCACAGGGCGGACAGATCGGCCGAGCCATCGTTGGACTGCGGAGTGCCAACGGCCAGGTAAACTACTTCGGCGGGCTTCACGGCTTCGGCCAGGTTCGTGGTGAACTGCAACCGTCCGGAAGCGGAGTTCCGCAGCACGAGTTCCGCCAAGCCCGGTTCGTAGATCGGGATCTTGCCTTGCCGAAGTTGTTCAATCTTCGCCTCGTTGATATCCACGCAGGACACGTGATTGCCGCTGTCGGCGAAACAAGTGCCCGAAACCAATCCGACGTAACCAGTGCCAATCACCGCAATCTTCATGGGCTTACTCCGCTCCCGTGTTGCCAATAAGGTTAGTTTACTCAGCGGTCGCCGGCGCCGGTTCGACCGGATTGATGTCGTAATCTTCCTTGGGCACGCGGACAATCGCCGCCAGCTTGTCGTTTTCATCCAGACTCATGATCCGCACACCCTGGGTGTTACGGCCGATCACGCTGATTTCACGCACCG
>CAZFLF010000028.1:0-16219 GCA_964519825.1 uncultured Pirellulaceae bacterium
CGCAGCCTCGACCTGGCACTCCTTCAATGGGGAATCGAAAAGAGTATTGATACCCACATGGAAAGAGTCGGAACGGCAAAGCAAAGATTTGTAATCGAGACGGCGCAGTAAACATGGCTTCGCGACCGCCGCCGTTTCACCTAGAGATTACCGTAGCCATCTAATAAGTCGTCCACGATTTCGTCGAGGATCTGGTCAAGCCAATCGTCTTGTGCATCTTTGGTTGCGGACATGAAACCTTCACGCCGTGTCTCCGCCGGTTGCGTCACAGCCATGAGAGATGGCGTTCCGGAGTAGCATCCTTTTGTAGCTTCTTCCTCGTGGCAGGTCGCGTCCTGCACCGACGGAAAGCCCGATGCTGACGTTTGGGAGAAAAGGAGAAAGGAGCGGGCCTGGAAATGGCCGTTCGGCGACGCAGATTCTCCTTCGCCGCCGCCGAGGTTCAGGAAGTTAATGATCTGCAGCACATCGTTGGGTGTACAGAAGCCGTCCTGGTTGACGTCGTAGAAGAACGCTGTCGCCGATCTCGCTTGTGGCAACCGCCCGTCAACTCCCAAAATCGTAGGATTATTGAGCAAATTCATGACTCGCAATGCGTCGAGCGGAACGACCTCACCATCGCCGTCAGTATCGAATTTCACCGTTAGGTTGTGCCATGAATGCGGATTCGCGGTCACGTTAATGACCACCGTTTGAGTGAAGAATTGCGGTGGCGTCCCCGAGTCCGTAGCGACAACCTCGATGCTCACCGTCGAAGACTCACCGGCAACGAGAAACTCGCCAGTCTTCAATTTCAGCGTCGTGCCAACGATCTCGAACCGCGTATCCGACAGTTCAAATATGTGTGTTTGGTCCTGATCTTGATCGATAGCCGATAGAGTTCCCACGACAATTCCCAGGAGATTCTCCTGGATCGTGTCAGGCGAAAGATTGATCGCCGAGGGAGGATCGTTGAGATCGTTGACGGTGACGGTAAACAACTTGCTGATGCTTTGTGCCGGCGACCCTGAATCGATGGCGGTAATCTCCAAAGTTACCGAACCACCGGCCTCGAAATCAAGGCTTTGGCCATCCTGCAACTTTAGCGTCGCACCAACCACCACAAATCGATAATCCGAAACCAGGAACGTGTGCGACTCGGGAGAATCTGGATCGAATACCGTCAGCGTACCAATCGTCGCCCCACTGTCGTTCTCAACAACATCGGCTGCCGGCAACGCGATACTCGTCGGCGCTTCATTGATGTTCGTGACGTGGAGCGTTAACGAGTCGCTGATTTCCAAGCCGCCGGCATCGCGAGCTGTGATCTGCAGCTCAACACTCGGCTCCGTTTCGAAGTCCAGGCTTTGCCCGGACTTTAGCTTGAGTTGATTGCCCACGATTTCGAAGCGACTATCGCTAACGACGAACGTATGAGAATCGTCCGCGTCCACATCGGCCGCTGCCAGTATGCCGGCATTCGCGCCTGAGGCGTTCTCGGCGACCGTGTTGGCCGACAGGGAGATGCTCGTCGGCGCATCATTGACGTCCGTGACGCGGATCGTAATCGGGTTGATGATTTCTAAGCCGCCGGTATCGCGGGCCGTGACGTCGAGGATAACATTCGGCTCGGACTCGAAGTTTACGCTTTGGCCGGACTTCAGCTTTAATTGATGGTCCACGATTTCGAAGCGACTATCGCTAACGACGAACGTATGAGAATCGCCTGGGTCCGCATCGGTCACTGTCAGTACGCCGACAATTGCGCCCGAAGCGTTTTCGGCCACCGAGTCAGCCGACAGGGTGATGCTTGTCGGCGCTTCATTGACGTTCGTAACGTGGATCGTAAACGAGTTCGCAAATTCTAAGCCGCCGGCATCGCGAGTCGTGACGTCGATGCTAACACTTGGCTCGGTTTCGAAGTCAAAGCTTTGCCCGGACTTCAGCTTTAGCTGATTGCCCACGATTTCGAAGCGGCTATCGCTCACGACCAAGGTTTGCGAATCGCTCGTGTCCACGTCGGACACTGTCAGTACACCGACATTCGCGCCGGAAGCGTTCTCGGCGACCGAGTTAGACGACAGGGTGATGTTCGTCGGCGGTTCATTGACGTTCGTGACGTGGATCGTAAACGAGTCGCTGAATTCTAATCCCTCGGCATCACGGGCAGCGATGTTCAAGGTAATACTCGGCTCGGTTTCAAAGTCGAGGCTTTCCACGGACTTCAGCTGTAACTGATTGCCGAAGATTTCGAAGCGACTGTCACTGACGGCAAACGTATGGGAATCGCCTGAGTCTGCATCGGTCACGGTTAGCACGTCGACAGTCGCGCCAGAAACGTTCTCGCTGATCGTGGTAGCCGAAAGAGAGATGCTCGTCGGCGCTTCATTGACGTTCGTAACGTGAATGGTAAATGAGTCTGTGAATTCCAAGTCTCCGAAATCGCGGGCCGTGACGTCCAGAATGACACTTTGCTGGATCTCGAAGTTGAGACTTTGCCCGGGCTTCAGCTTGAGTTGATCCCCCACGATTTCGAATCGGCTGTCACTGACGACGAACGTGTGTGGATCGCCTGAGTCCGCATCGGTCACTGTCAGTACACCGACATTCGCTCCGACAGCGTTCTCGGCGACCGTGTTAGCCGAAAGAACAATACTCGTTGGCGCTTCATTGACGTTTGCAACGTGGATCGCAAAGGAGTCGGCGATTTCCAAGCCGCCGGAATCGCTGACCGTGACGTCCAGAGTAACACTTTGCACGTTTTCGAAGTTGAGACTTTGCCCGGACTTCAGTTTAAGTTGATGCCCCACGATTTCGAATCGGCTGTCGCTGACGACGAACGTGTGCGAATCGCCAATGTCCACATCGGTCACTGTCAGCACGCCGACATTCGCGCCGGCATCGTTCTCGTCAATTGTGTCAGCCGAAAGGGCGATGCTCGTCGGCGCTTCATTGATGTTCGTAACTTGGATGGTAAGCGAGTCGGTGATTTCTAAGCCATCGGCATCGCGAGCCGTGACATCCACGTTGATAGTTAGTTCGGTTTCGAAGTCTAGGCTCAATCCGGACTTCAACTTGAACTGATTACCAATGATTTCGAAGCGGTTGTCGCTGATGACGAACGTATGCGAATCGCCCGCATCCTCATCGGACACTGTCAGCACCCCAACATTCGCGCTCAAAGCGTTCTCGGCGATCGTGCTGGGAGACAGAGAAAGGTTCGTGGGTGCTTCATTGACGTTGGTGACGAGGACGATAAACGAGATCGTCAATTCTAAGCCGCCGGTATCGCGGGCCGTGACGTCCAGAGTCACACTCGGCTCGGTTTCGAAGTTCAGGCTGTGGCCAGACTTCAGCTTCAACTGATGGCCAACGATTTCGAAGCGGCTGTCGCTGACGAACAAGGTTTGCGAATCGCCCGAGTCCGCATCGGTTGCTGTCAGCTCGCCGATATTCGCGCCGGCTACGTTTTCAACAACCGTGTTCGCCGATAGAGAGATGCTCGTCGGCGCTTCATTGATGTCCGTGACGTGGATCGTAAACGAGTCGCTGATTTCGAAGCCACCGGTATCGCGAGCCGTGATCTGCAGCTCAACACTCAGCTCGGTTTCGAAGTCCAGGCTTTGTCCGGACTTTAGCTTGAGTTGATTGCCCACAACTTCGAAGCGGCTGTCGCTGACGATGAATGTATGCGGATCGCCTGCGTCCACATCGGCCACTGTCAGTATGCCGACGTTCGCGCCCGAGGCGTTGTCGGCGACCGTGTTGGCCGACAAGGAGAGGCTCGTCGGCGCTTCATTGACGTTCGTGATGTGGATCGTAATCGAGTCGATGATTTCTAAGCCGCTGGTATCGCGGGCCGTGACGTCCAAGCTAACACTCGGCTCGGACTCGAAGTTGATGCTTTGGTCGGCCTTCAGCTTTAATTGATGGCCCACGATTTCGAAGCGACTGTCGCTAACTTCGAGCGTATGAGAATCGCCTGGGTCTACATCGGCCACTGTCAGCACGCCGGCATCGGAGCCAAGGACATTTTCGGCGACAGTCGCGCCGTTGTGGGAAATGGAGGTGGGGGGGTCGTTTACCGATAGCACATCGAGAGTCGCCGAGTCGCTGTTGATACTGAATGGATGCGAGCCCCCTGAAGCGACCCCGGAAAGATCGGTCTTTGATCCGGCGATGCCGGCGGAAACATCCCAGGCACGATATTCAATTCGTGCCACTTCGCCATCGATTCCATCCGGGACATAGCGAAGAAAATCATCGGCCCGCAACAACAGAGCTGCAGATTCGCTTACGCTGCCCACCACGGCAAAGGCCGTACCGTCGACCGAGTAGAACCATTGGCCCCGACCTTCAATCGCGGTAAGAGCGAGACCTCCCAGAACGGCACTCGTATCAGGATCGGTGACCGTCGTTACGAAAGTTCGCGGAGATATCTCGAACCGCGTATCCTCGTCGGTCTGACCGAGGATCGGGCCAGTGGGCGTGAGTACGGGAGCATCGTTCACGCTTGCGACGTTTAGTGTCAACGTTTCCGTCGTGGAACTGTACGGCGTGAGTCCTCCGTTTAAGTTGGCATCGCCGTGTTGACCGGTCGTCCCCGCGGTCACATCCCAGGCGTGAAATGTGATTAGCGCGGTTCCCCCGTTCAAACCGTTTGGGGTAAATCGTACCGAGGCATCTGAATGCAGCAACAATGCAGATGAAACGCTCGCCGCGCCAATCGGAGTAAACGACACTCCATCCAGCGAGTAATCCCAGACGCCGGGGCCCTCGACTGCCGTGACAGCAATTCCACCCACGATGTCTGCCGGGTCGGGGTCGCTAATCACCGTTTGTCCAGGGCCGCTGTTGATGAAATCATGGAGCGGACGAACAAACGGAGAGTCTTCATTCGTGTTTCGAGTCGGATGCTTAGCAGTCAACCGTGGTGCGTCTTGGATCGGCCGCACGGTGATCGAAACGGTAGCAATATTCGAATCGAGCGTGCCGTCACGGTCCGTATACGTGAAGCTGTCGTCGCCGAAATAATCGTCGTTCGGCTTGTAATCAAACGACCCGTCTGAGTTGACAGTGACCGAACCGTGGAGCGCTGCGGCGATCCGAGTCGGCGTGATTGGATCTGAGTTCTCGTCCAGATCGTTTGCTAATAAGCCCGGTGCTGGAACTTGAAGCGTCGTGTCCTCGTCCAGTGCGTACGCGTCGTCCGACGCCTCCGGCGCGAAGTTGTGAGTGATAGGAGGTTGAATGAACGCGCCGAAAGCGAAACCAGAAGCCGGGTTGGGCAATGCAAATGAAACATGGCTGCTGAAATCGCTGGCGACGAGTGTTGCGTGATCGCTTGAAGTCACCAACAGACTCGCTCCGTCCGCGGCAATGTCGATGCTTCGCCCGACGACGCTAGCCGTCGAATTCAACAGCGCACCCGTAGCAGAGAATCTCTTGAGCGCAGCGTCGGTGAGGCCGTAAAATCGCCCCGCCGCGTCGACGCTAATCGAATGCAATGCTTCGGGGATCACGACGGTGCTCGCCAGCCGCATGGTTTGAGGAAAGTAGCTGCGAATCGTGCTGTTCGCGCCGCTGGTCGCCATGACATACAAGAACCCGTCGAGCCCGACCGTCAGGTCGGACAATTCGCCCAAATCGAATTTTGTCCAGGAGAGATCACCGTCCTGAAAGCGGAACACCCCCTCGTCGCTCCCGCCATCACGGTGATCGTTAGCAAAGAGAAAGTTGTGAAACGCTGCGATATCGCCGAGATGATTAGCGGCCTGACTGATTCTCCAGTCGGATACGGCCGTGTCGTGAAACGTGGCCGACGCTGAGTCGTAGGTGGTGAGACTTACCTCCTCGAAACCATTGAAAATCTGAGCCCTCCCCTGTTCGTCCACAACGACATCTTTGGCGACCTTGTGGCTTGTTCCCTCGGAGCCGGGAATAGGAATCGCTTGCACTGGCACGCCCGCGGAGGTGTACTCGATCAAGAGATCGGTTTCGGTGAGACTCCCTTTGGTGACGAGGATGTTGCCCGGCGTTAGGGCAATAGGATTTCGCTTGCTGCCGAAATCCACACCGGCAACACACCCGGCCGCCTGTACGTTGACGGTGCGCCGGCCATCGTCCCCGGCAGGGGTTGATGTCCATCCATTTGGTGTCACTCCCGCCACGATGTGTTGTCCTGCTGAGATTCCGCTGATGCGGTAGGCGCCGTCGGGGTTTGTCAACGCCGTCGGTTCACCCGCGTCGAATTGGCCGTCGTCGTCGCTATCGACGTACGCTTGCCACGCCTGTAATGGCGGTTCGCCGGATTCTCGGACCCCGTCACCGTCCAAGTCGTGCCATAGGGCGCCTTGAATGCAGGCCTCCTGTTGCATCAACAGCCAGACATTGGGGTAGCTGGCTAGGCTTCCGATTGAACTGAACTCGAATGTGAATTCGTAGTCGCCAGCGACGGTGAACAGCGAGTTGTGCGTTCCCGCCTCATTGAAGAGGTTCGGGTCCTGAAAGTTGTCGCCTCGCAGGACATCGGGCGTTTGCGCCGCGCTGCCGTAGATGACGGCCTGCGGTCCGAGAGGTGCGCCCATGACTCCGTTCTGATCCAATTCGACCGCTAGAAACTGGCCCAGCGGATTGCGGACCGTTAGGACGAATGAATCATCAACCTCGATTTCATGGGTTCCCAGTAATAATTCCTCACCGCGACTCAGCTCCATCGCTCGCAGATCCGGAAATCGATTCCAAGCCAACCAATCGATCGTAGTGGGATCAATGTTAAGCGTGATCTGTTGTGTGTCATACTTCCCCGTAGGTTGGAAGCCGAAGTCAGTTGCTGGGACGGCGAGAACGCTGACGATCCCCGGTTGCGGAGGCCGATACGCCAGGATCTCAGCTTCCGGCTGCTGCAGGATGCGATCAAAAAGTCGGACGTCGTCCAACAGACCGTGCCAGGAGCTGCTATCGTTGCCCAGGTCCTGATTGTGTCCAAACACCCACTTCTGATTCAGCGCCGCAAGAGATGTAAGACCAGAGGCGACTTCGACGCCGTCACGGTAGACCGTCGCCGATCCGCCAACGCGATCCATGGCAATGACGTAATGTTCCCAGATCTGTTTCATCGGCGCGCGGGAGTCGTGCACGTCTCCGATCCCGATGCCGCCGCTGTCCTTGCCTATCCAGTTGTGCCCTTGCGGAGTGAGGATGACCTGATCGTTAAAGCTGCGATGATTCATCTTGCTCCAGAACGCAACGGTGAACTGATCCAGGGAGTCAATCGGATTTACCGTGATGACATAATTATTGTCGCCGCTGAAGTTCAGCGCACCGTTGACGAAGCCCTGTTGCCATGACGCCTCGTCGACTCCCCAGTTAACGAGACTCGTCGAATTACCACCAATTGCATCGGCCGCGACCGTGCCACTTGCTTCGTCAAATGGCCAATGATGGATTAGTCCGGAAACAATGTTCCCGAAGTTGATTGTCGCGTGGTCATTGTCCGCCAATGTCAGCGTCGCTCTTCCGCCGGACGGTGCCAATGGGCTCCATCCGCTTGTTGGCTGCTCGACGACCGTGTGTTGGCCAGCGCTGAGTCCAGCCAACATGTAGTGGCCTTGGGAGTCAGCGACAGTTGAGGGCTCGCCGTTGTCGTATGCTCCGTTAGCGTTGGCGTCGAGGAAAACTCGCCAGTCTGTGATGGGGCGATCGATTGCGTCGAACTGACTGTTGCTGTTGACGTCGAAAAACACCTCTCCCGATATCGAGGCCAACAAGTAGCGCGCCTCGAGTTGCTCCGAGTAGAGAGGCCGGCGTGGCTGGAAACGTCCACGATCGCGTATTTTCCTGTTCCGAATTAATCTGAACGCGCGTGCAGCCGTATTTCTATGTTTCCGAACGAGATTCCACATGTGCTTGCGTCCGTGGGGATGATGGGCATGGGCGAATACACGCGGTAATCGACAATGTATTCTTTGCCAGGTCTTTGTTGGCCAATCGGATCAGCGAATTCCGGTCGGCGGACGAGGCATTTCAAGAACAACTCGATGCTCTGTCTTACTGAATTGGAGCCGCCCTAATTTACTGATAAGTGCAGCGCAACCGTTCGGCAGGAGGGGACCAAGCAATATAGCGGAGATGCGCGCATATGTCTTAGAAATGGTTGGACTTCAAAGCCAAAATCCCAAAGCGGTGATGAATCACCGCACTCCAAAACTGCGAAACTCGAACTTAGACAGGACGTCTTGGACCCGATTGGGGAAGTCGGAGATCAAACCAGTAACATCGGCGGCGATCAATTGCCGCATCTGGTCCTTGTCGTTGCACGTCCATACGTTGACGCCATAACCATATTTGCGAGCGTTGGCGATGCCGTGCGGATCGAGTTGTCCGCTTACGGAACTGAATCCCATGGAATCGTAGTCCCCATAGCAGCCGGGATGGTAGGCGTCCGCGTCGAGCAGTTTGAGGTATTCACCCGGCATGGCGAGACGATCGCAGGTTAACACGCCCGTGGCGATGACGTGCGAACGCCTCCGGACGACAACCAATTGTTCATGATCGAACGACGAAATCAAAACGCGCCGATCTAATCCCATGGCTTCCACGAGATTTACAACGGCTTCGGTTAAACCGGGGTACATTCTGGGCAACGTCTTGAGTTCAATATTGACCATGACATCGATACGCCGAGCCAACTCGAGCGTCTGGCGCAAGGTTGGCAGCCGCACCTCGCCGGAAGCGTATTCTTCTCGATCTTGCCGGCTAATATTCTGTTCGATCTCTTCGTCGGAAAGCACCTGCAAGAATGGCTGCCTTTGGGCGGAGGGGAGCGAGAGTTGTTTCACAAACCAGCTACCCGCGTCCAACGTACTCAATTGGTCAGACGAAAAGTCCGAAATGAAATAACTGTCGCGCCCCGGAAACTTGCGCTGGGCGTCCGTGCATCGATCTAACTGATCGTCGTGATGCACAATCAGTTCGCCATCCTGGGAGAGGTGGACATCGGTTTCAATCATGTCGCAACCAAAGCCCTTGGTCTTCTGAAATGCGACGAGCGTATTCTCCGGCGCAAATGCCCGGGCTCCGCGATGGGCGATGTTAAGCACCGTGGCGCGAGGTCGGCCCCCGACGCGCAACGGATTCGGTTCGATGGTCACAGTGATCCTCCTAACATCATGCTGTTCCAAACATGACCTTTCTGCCATCCGGATCTAGAACGGTAGCTACTACGTCGTCGGTGCTGAAGGGCTCGATACCCATCTCGTTGAGATGATTCAGAAACTCCTCCAGCCTTTCGATTTTGAAATACAGGTGGGTCAGATTTGATTCCGAATAAGCGGGGTGCGTGTAATCAGAAAAGCTCTTCGCATCGTGAATTGCTATCTGAACGCCACAGTCATCCACTTTCCAATATTTATATCCGCCGTCCTGCCCAATTTGTTCGAGCTTTAGCCGCCACTCGGTGAGGCCGGTTCGGGCAGTCGCCGGGTGGCGAGCACAGCAATTGAGATCAGGTAAACGAGGACGATAACCGCAGGAATCACCACGAAGCGATGGTCGGGGAACAAGAACCACGCCGCTACAACTAGGACGGTGCGCGCAATGGCGTGGAACAGACCAACCCAGTGCTGAAGTATCCACGAAAAAGGGACCCACATCAGGCCCGCAAGGATGCCCCCGCTTAAGGGAAGCGACGAGGGCTCGATCATCCAGAAAGGGATGGCGATGCCCCAAACAAGATTGGCCATGAGCAGGCCCAACATGAAGAGTCCGTCCAATTCGTTTTGGCTCTTGGTGCCAAACAAATCCTCGCCAGTAAAGCGAGCGACAAGAAGGCCGAGGGGGAATACCGCGGGCATGCAAAAGAATAATGCGATCGACGCGGGACCCTCGGGAAGGATCGCGCCGAATACTCCAGCGGCTGACCAGGCCACCGTGCCGGCGATGGGCATCGCAAGAAACCGGCTTCGGCCGAATTCCGCGCGAAGTTCGCTTAGCGTACGATCGGTTGACATGGCTTGATCTCTCGACAGCTGATGTCAATCTAACTCGAAGCAAGTTCAACATAAATGCCCAACGTCCGGCTCCCAAAGTAACCATCACGCTCCTGCATGTTGATCCTCTTACCTTGCATTCTTCGCAATCCTGGCGATTCCGAAGTTCCCGGCGCGTCGGCGGTGTGTCAGAATACAGGGAGTTTCATTGCTCAAAAGGGAAAAGCACGTGACAGCTAAACGGCCACACAGTCCGACCCGACTGTGCGATGTCATCGGACCGGGACTGCTAGGTTCTGTGCTGGCGGTTGTTGTCATTCTATGCCCGCATGCGGCATTTGCCGACGATGCACCCGAGTATCTGCGCGACATCCGCCCGATTCTGGCGGAACACTGTTTCCAGTGCCACGGACCCGATGCCGGCAAGCGGCAGGCTGGCCTACGTCTAGATCGGCGCGAGGGAGCCGTGGCGCGGATCGAGAGCGGTAAAACGGCAATCCAGCCTGGAAAGGTTGACGAAAGCGAACTCGTACGGCGGATCGAAGTGACTGATCCAGACGTCGTCATGCCGCCACCCGCGACCAAGCGGCAACTGACGGCAGGGCAGAAGCAAATGCTGCGGCGGTGGATTGAAGTCGGGGCGCCGTATTCTGAGCACTGGGCGTACCGGGCGCCGATTCGACCGATTCTTCCCGCAACGCACGATCCCACGTGGACGCGGAACGAGATCGACCGATTTGTGCTGGCGAAGCTCGAAGCGGTGGACCTGCGTCCTTCGCTAGAGGCTGAACGGTCAACTCTGATCCGTCGGTTGTCGCTGGACTTGACCGGGTTGCCCCCAACCGTCGAGGAAGTCGACGCGTTCCTGGCGGACCGTGCGCCCGACGCCTACGAGCGTCTTGTCGACCGTCTGTTGGCGTCGCCGCACTTTGGCGAGAAGATGGCGCAGGACTGGCTCGACCTGGCCCGATTCGGCGATTCGAGCGGCTATCAGGATGACGGCGATCGTCCTAACTCTCCGTACCGCGACTACGTGATCGACGCGTTCAACACTAACGTGCCGTTCGACCAGTTCACGATTGAGAACCTCGCCGGCGACTTGTTGCCGAACGCGACGCTGGTGCAGAAGGTCGCCTCAGGATTCAACCGGCTCCACCGACACAACGAGGAAGGGGGTTCCGATCCCGATGAATTTCAAGTGGTCTACGCTGTCGACCGCACCAACACCACTGCGACCACTTGGATGGGGCTGACCTTCGGCTGCGCCCAGTGCCACGATCACAAGTACGATCCCATTTCGCAGCGCGAGTTCTACCAGCTGTACGCCTTCTTCAACAGCCTTAAGGGAGAGGTCGTCATCTCCAAAGCGGCTTCCCCTCCGCAGATCCGCGTGCCGGGAGCCAATGATCAGCGAGAACTCGACCGGCTCACCAGCGAGCTGGCTGAAATCGAGAAGCAAAAGCTTGAGAGCCAGCCGGTGATCGCGAATGAGAAGATTCCTGAACACCGGGATCTCGACGCACGGTTAGCCGCGCTCCGCGACAAACGTGCGGCGGTCGAGAAGTCGGTCCCCCAGGCGCTAATCTGGGAAGAAATGGAACCGCCGCGCCAGTCTCGTATTCTGTCACGCGGCGATTACCAGCTTCCTGGCGAGGTAGTCGATCGAAATGTGCCCGCGATCTTCCCGCCGCTCCCTGCCGATGCTCCTCGTAACCGCCTCGGGCTAGCTCGCTGGCTGGTCAGCAGCGAGCATCCGCTGACGGCGCGCGTGGTGGTGAATCGGCTCTGGAAACAGTGTTTCGGCGAGGGTCTCGTTCGCACCCCCGAAGACTTCGGGATCCGCGGCGAATCGCCGACGCATCCCGAACTGCTCGACTGGCTGGCGTCGGAGTTTCGTCGGGGTTCCGCGAACTACGATTCCGATTCCGAGTCATCGTCGAATTCACAAGCGTGGGACACGAAGCGAATCCTGCGCGCGATCGTCACGTCTGCCGCCTACCGGCAGTCATCCGCCTTGACAGCGCAGCTCCGCGAGGTCGATCCCAGCAATCGCCTGCTGACGCGCGGAGGCCGGTTCCGCCTCTCCGCGGAAGAGATCCGCGACGCAGCGCTCACGGCTTCCGGCCTGCTTACGAGTCGCATCGGCGGACGCAGCGTCTATCCGTACCAGCCTGACCACTTCTACCGAGACAAAGAGGACGACCCTGGAGAATGGAAATGGCCACTGGAAACCGGATCGGAGCTGTACCGCCGCGGTCTGTACACATTCCTGAGACGGACGACTCCGTATCCGCCGTATCAGACGTTCGACGCTCCGAGTCGCGGAGAATGTACAGTGGCACGGTCCCGCACGAACACGCCGCTGCAGGCTCTCATCACGATGAATGACCCAGTGTTCGTTGAATCGGCCCGTGTCCTGGGAGAGCGGATTGCGATCCACGGTGCTGGCAGCGACGAGCGTTTGACATTCGCCTTTCGCACCGTGTTGTCACGCCGGCCGTCAAGCCGCGAAACGGAGGTAATGGAAGGGTTGTTCAAATCGTCGCTCACTCGATACGTGGCCGACCCTCAGGCGGCTGCCACCGCCATCTCGCACGGCAAGGCGCCCCGATTTTCGGACGCCGATCCAGTTGACGTGGCGGCGTGGACAGCTGTCGCGACCGCACTGCTTAATCTAGATGAGGCCATCACACGCGAATGATGATCTAAGAGGATCGATAGGACATATAGGACATATAGGACATATAGGACCTATACGACACTGCGGAGCAACTTATGATTTCTGAACAGGCTCGCTTTGCGCTGCGGCGTCGGTTTTTGCTGCAGACATCCGGCGGACTCGGTGCTGCCGCGATGGCAGCCCTCCTGTCGCCTCGAGGTTCAGAAGCGGCGATTTCAACCGGTGTTCCTGGCGCGCTGTCGAGCCCTCATTTCGCTCCACGCGCCCGCCGCGTCATTTATCTCTTCATGTCCGGCGGGCCAGCTCAGATGGACCTGTTCGACAATAAGCCGAAGCTTCGTGAGCTGAATGGGCAAGAGATCCCCAAAAGCGTCGTCGGGACCCAGCGGCTCACCACGATGACGCGAGAACAGAAGGCGTTTCCCGTCGCCGGCTCTCAGTTTTCGTTCGCCCGCCACGGAGAGTCAGGTCTGGAGTTGAGTGAGCTGCTTCCCCACACCGCGACGATCGTCAACCACATCGCTGTCATCCGCTCGATGTACACCGATCCAATCAATCACGATCCGGCGGTGATGTTCCTACAATCAGGAAGCAGCATCACAGGTCGCCCATGCCTGGGGTCGTGGCTTTCGTACGGGCTGGGAACCGAGAATGAGAACATGCCGGCGTTTGTTGTGCTGCTGTCGGGCCCGGCGCGCGGGGGGCAGCCGCTGTTGTCGAAGTACTGGCACAGCGGGTTCCTTCCGGGTCGGCACCAGGGGGTGCAATTCCGCTCGGCGGGAGAATCCGTGATGAGCCTCGCGGATCCCGCCGGCGTTTCCCGGGATGATCGTCGGCGAATCGTCACGGCTGTGAACGAGCTGAATCGTCTGAAACTTGAGACAACAGGCGACCCAGAGATCGAGGCTCGCATCAACGCCTTCGAGTTGGCCTTCCAGATGCAGGCGACTGTTCCGGAACTGATGGACGTCGCGAGCGAGCCGAAACATGTTCTCGACATGTACGGAGCCGAGCCGGGAAAGGGGTCATTCGCCAATAATTGTCTCGTTGCCCGCCGCATGATCGAGCGCGGTGTGCGATTCGTGCAGCTCTACGACAAGGACTGGGACCATCACGGGGATCTGCCGAAGAAGATCCGGCTCAAGTGTCAGGAGACCGACCGGGCCTGTGCCGCGCTGGTCAAAGACCTCGCTCAGCGCGGGTTGTTGGACGACACGCTCATTATCTGGGGCGGTGAATTCGGCCGCACAACCTACTGCCAAGGGGGCCTCACAGCCGACAACTATGGTCGCGATCATCACCCGCGCTGCTTCACAGTGTGGCTCGCCGGCGGCGGGATCAAGCCGGGAATCGTGCTCGGCAAAACCGACGACTTCTCCTACAACATTACGGAAGACCCGATCCACGTTCACGACCTGCAGGCAACGATTCTCCATTGCCTCGGCATCGACCACGAACGGCTGACGTACCGCTTCCAAGGTCGCGATTATCGCCTCACCGATGTCAGCGGACGTGTCGTTGATCGGCTGCTCGCCTGAATGCGAGTTCATTACGACAGCGGCAACACTTCGCCGTCACTGACGGGGAACGGGCGTCCGAGCCTGTCGCGAAGTTCGGCTCTTGGAGAGATGCCAAGGGCGCGAAAGATGGTGGCGTGGATGTCAGGCGGAGTGCAAGGTTGCGTCTTGGGAAACGCACCGCTGTCATCGCTGCTACCGTAGACGCGGCCTCCTCGAATGCCGCCGCCCGCCAGCACAACGGAATAAACATCGGGGTAATGGTCACGGCCAGCTCCGCGGTTGATGCGCGGCGTTCGGCCAAAGTCGGTCAGGACGACGACCAATGTCTCATCCAGCGTTCCTCGGTCGGAAAGGTCTTGAAGGAGCGCGGAAGTGGCTCGGTCGAAAACGGGAAGTAAGCGGTTCTTGAGGCGGTTAAAGTTGTCGCCGTGCGTGTCCCACATGTCCCCGGCGCCGCCGTTCAGATCACCTGCAGCGCAGCAGACTTGGACAACGGGAACGCCGGCTTCGGTTAGCCGTCGAGCCAGCAGTAGGCTCTGTCCACCTAGATGGTTTCCGTACGACTCACGCACTTTCGCATCTTCGCTTTCCACGTTGTACGCCGCTTTGACAGCGGAACCTGTGAGAATTTCCTCGGCGAGGCTATGGAAGTGCTGGAAATTTTTGTAGTCAACAGGTTGCCGAGGCCCACGTTCCATTGACGCGATCAAATCACGTCGCGAGTTCAGGCGGCCAATGTCAACTTCGCCGAGGTTCAGAACTTCCGAGCCCAGCGTTCGAGAGACACCGCCAAATGGCTCGCCACTGAGAGGTCTCATGACGATGGGATCGAATTGGACTCCTAGCCAGCCGCCGTACTCGCCCGCTTGAAGAGTTTTGTTATCGACCATCGGGTAGGGCATTCGGACTGCGGTCGGCACACCGCGCGGTGCCGAACGAAACTGGGATATCATCGCAGGAAGCGACGGCCAATCGTCCGGCATCGGGGGAATGTTACCGGATCGAGGGGGCTTGTGACCGGTCAGATTCCAGTACATGCCGCGTCCGTGCGCCGAGTCGTCATGATGGATCGAACGGATGATCGCCAGCTTGTCAGTATGTCGCGCCAGCAGCGGCAGATGCTCGGAAATATGAATGCCGGGCACGGCCGTCGGAATGGGTGAAAACTCACCGCGCACTTCCGCAGGGGCGTCGGGTTTAAGGTCCCATGTTTCCAGGTGGCTCATTCCGCCCCAGCAGTAAATGATGATGCACGACTTGGCTTTGCCCGCGGAAATGTTGCCTGGAGCGGCCAATGCTTGCAACTGCAAGAAACCAGGGAAGGAAAGTCCACACATTCCAGCCGTCGTTGCCAGGACGGTTCGGCGTGACAACCGTTGCTTGGAAACAGATAGCTCGGAATGGCGTGGCGTGGGTGACATGTGGAACATTCTGTCTAACTTCTGGTCAAACTGGAAGCCGAAAAGCCTGGATCACGTGGTTCGAAGGATGCGATCCGGCATCACCCCGCCGGCACGATCTCCAGGCTCCATTTGTTCAGCGTCCCTACGTCGATCCGCGCGACATCGGCCACGCGCAAGGTCCAGTTGCCCTGTATCGGTTGGCCAGCCAGCGCGGAGAGCGGCGAAAGCGGCGCGGCGGAGTCGTAGGTGACGACCAAGTTGTCCTGGTCGCCGCCAAGCTGGCTGTGCAACACAACGCCGCGGCCCGCGGGCGAGACAAGCTCGATGCGCAGGTCGCCAATGTAAGTGTGCGTGATATCGATGCTCACCTTCAGCTGGCCAACGCTCCCGGGCTGGTTGATGGCGATACTGCTGCTCACTCCGGTGGGAGTGTTATCCGGGATCTGAAGATTCGGCGCGGCTTCGCCGCGGGCTATTTGGGCGCCCCCCTCGACGACGATGTCCAGGTTCCAGCGGTTAAGCTTGCCGATATCCTGCCCCGCGACGTCTCGCACTCTTAGTACCCAGTCGCCTTGCACGCCCTGCCCGACGAAGACTGCGAGCGCCGACAGCGACGCCGAGTCGTAGCTCGTCGCGAGATTGTCGGTC
>CAZFLF010000029.1:0-16163 GCA_964519825.1 uncultured Pirellulaceae bacterium
ATGTAACGCCAGCCGCAATGTCGGCGCCAGTCGTCAACCAACTCCGCGCCGACGATCCGACATTCCAGCGTGCCGCCGCTGTGGCGGAAAGTGACCTCGGTTCGCTTTCACTTCAAACCGTCGAAATGAATCCCATTCCCGTCGCGGTAAATGTTCCATCGTGGAACGCTATCGATCGACCAGCCAAATCCATAGTTGCCAGGAATGCCGTATAGCCGCGCTGTTGCGTGATCACGCTCTACATCCCGGCAGCCACCCACTGAACCGAACGCTCAAGCGGTGGAAAGCCTCGGACTGCACTTCATTCAGCAGATCCTTTATCAACCTTGTCTACCGTGTCACCGTTCGCGCTGAAGTGGATTCGATGAAAGTCGACGATTGGCGCAGTACGTAGTCGCTCAATGAATTCTAGCGATGGTTTGTCGTGTGCCTTTCGCATGAGCAACATGAGTTCCCCCACGCCGCATTGAACCTTGTTCAGAAACGTCTGAATTTCGCGGAGAGAATAGACGCCAAACGGCTGTAATGCATGAACGAGGTTGTTACGTTTGTCGCGAAGCTCTTGAAACCGGCAGCACGGGGTCGAGCTAAAGAGTGGCGAAGGATCATCATCGCAACACACCTTCCACCACAGCTCCATTTTACTTTTTGTCTGAGTGGCCCGTTTCAACTCGTCGAACTCTGGCGAGTCGAATCCATCCGCCTTTGCAATGTGAATGTGTCGATTAATGAAAGCATCCACAATGGAAACACACGCGGCGAGGTAATTGCGGAAATAACGTGACGTCACCGCATGGCGCTGGCTGAATGCGCTGGTGAACGAGGGGATCTTGCAACTCGTGACCAGCGGTAACAAACAAAGCCGAAAGGCGAATGAGTACCGGTATCTCGGAGCGACATCATGATTGTCAGCCAGCAACTTACGTATCGTTCCAGTCGGACAATGACGGAGTCGTAAGACCATCAGGCTGGGCAAGCGAACCAGGACATCCGCCGAGAACGTGAAGCGCTACGTCGAGGAACTGGTGTCCTCGTCAATTACTGCCGACTCACCAAGCGACGAAACGGCCCGCTGGCTGGCCAAGCTGGAAGACTGGTTGCGTGAGAGGCTTGCCAAGGTGGGACTCGCCACAAAGCGGCAGATCGCGAAACTTGGCCCGTTTATCGATGACTTCATTGAGCAGCGGGAACTAACGGTCAAACCCTCCACGAAGCACCTGTATCGGCACACCAAGCGTAATCTCGTCGCAAAATTCGGGGACGACAAGCCATTGCGGAGCATCACGCCCGGCGACTGCGACGATTGGCGGGCGCAGCTAGTGAAAGACAAGCTCGCGGAGGCGACGGTAGCGCGCCGTGTGAAGTGTGCTCGGCAAACCTTCCGTACTGCCGTCCGAAAACGACTGATCGCTGAGAACCCGTTTGCCGACTTGAAAGCCGGGAACGTCGCGAACCCTGGCCGGTATCGATTCGTGACGCCGGAGGAAACGATCAAGGTCCTGGAGGCGTGCCCTGGCATCGAATGGCGGGTGATCGTCGCTTTGGCGCGGTATGGCGGGTTGCGAACCCCCAGCGAGACGCTGTTGCTGAAGTGGGGAGACATCGACTGGGCGGCCGGCCGGATCGTCATTCATTCACCGAAGACAGAGCACCATGCTGGTGGCGGTTCTCGCGTCATTCCGCTTTGGCCGGAACTCAGGCCGATTCTTGATGAAGCATACGAACTGGCCCCTAAAGCCGACAAGCAGAACCCGGACACAGCTTTCGTGATCTATGGGCGCCGGGACGCCACCAAGAATTTACGCACGCATTTCAATCGGATCGTGAAACGGGCGGGTCTAACTCCGTGGGAGAAGCCCTTCCAAAATCTCCGCAGTTCCCGTGAGACTGAGTTGGCCAGCGTTTTCCCGTTGCACGTCGTCTGTGCGTGGATTGGCAACAGCGAACCGGTGGCTCGGAAGCATTATCTGCAGGTCACGGACGGACACTTCGACGCGGCGTTGGACCCAGCGCGCTGCAAAGCGCTGCAAAAAGCGCTGCAGTATGATCCGGATTCTGAACGGAATGCAGCGGAATCTAGCGTCATCGATTCTGACGAGAACGTCGGGAAAAACGCCGATATCGTGCCGCTTTCCCGACAAAAAAGGGCATCCGGGAAAAGATCCGCGAATGCCGTCCAGTGCGCCCGAGAGGACTCGAACCTCCGACCTGCGGTTTAGGAAACCGCTGCTCTATCCAGCTGAGCTACGAGCGCAGTAAAGACTTACGGAAAGTCAAAAAACCATACTACAACCGCTACTACAACCTTGCGACCCATGTTAGATTAACCCTCACGAAAAAGCCCGCTACGGTTCGTGGCCGCACCGGGCAATCGAGCCTGAATCCTCTGCTCAGGAGGCCCGACGTTGGGCAATTCTACAATTCGGCGTTCTGCCGTGAAATCCCGTGATGCCAAGTCGGCTGCGGAACTAATTCAACCGATCGAGCAATTACGTCAGGACGTTCAAGCGGGAAGGGTCGTTGTCCAAGCCCGACGAGATTCGAAGCGGCGGGCTACAACCGGACTACAACCGAAGCGGAGGCGACCCGCCAAGCCCAAGTTTTCGCTGTGGCTTCACTCGACTGGACAGTGGGCGAAGAAGATCAAGGGTCGGTATTTCTATTTCGGGGCCGACAAGGACGCCGCATTGAAGGAATACATGCGAGTCAAGGACGACCGCGAAGCCGGTCGGGAACCACCACCACCGGATCAACAACGGCTGACCGTCAAGAAACTCTGCAACACCTTTCTGACTTTCAAGAAGTCCCAAGCAGTGCTTGGCGAACTGACCCAGCGGAGTTTCTACGATTACGAAGGGGCTTGCCAGCGCATGTCCGATCAACTCGGCAAGGTAACCCCGGTTGACCAGCTGCAACCGGATCATCTGTTGAAGTATCGGCAGGCGATGACCGCGAAGGGCTGGGGGCCGGCACGCATTGGGAACGAGATAACGCGGATTCGGTCCGTGTTGAAGTTCGCTTTTGAGAATGGAATGATTGACCGGCCGATCCGTTTCGGCGAGTTTAAACGGCCGAAGAAATCCGCGTTCCGCCGTCAACGGCAAAACACTGGCTCGCGAATGTTCGAGCCGGCGGATCTGCGCAGAATTCTCGACGCCGCGGACGTTCACTTGCGGGCCATGATCCTGCTGGGGATCAACTGTGGTTTCGGCAACGCGGACTGCGGGTCGTTGCCCATCGGCGCCGTGGACCTGAAATCCAGCTGGTTGGACTTCCCTCGGCCGAAAACGGGCATTGAGCGGCGTTGTCCGCTCTGGCCAGAAACGGTCGAGGTGCTGCACGAGTCCCTGGCGAACCGGAAGTTGCCCAAGGACTCCCGGCACGGGAATCTGTGTTTCATCACCAAGTATGGTGGACCGTGGTTTGCCGACGGCGTGAAAAGCTGGCCGCTTTCCGCCGAGTTCCGCAAGCTGCTCGAGCGCATCGATGCCGAAGCGATCAAGACAGCAAAGAAGACCGCCAAGGAGAATCGGACGAAGTTTGAGGCACCGCCGAAGCTACGGAGAAGAGGGATTTCTTTCTACGCACTTCGTCACAATTTCCAGACCGTGGCCGATGAGCTGGGTGACTACATCGCAACACGTCGCGTCATGGGTCACGCGGACAACAGCATCAGCGACCATTACCGCGAACGGTTTCAGGACGAGCGACTGCGTAAGGTGGTCGAGCACGTGCACGGCTGGTTGTATGGATCGACCGGCGAGCTATGACAGCAAACAGCGATCCGTGTCGGATGGAGTTGCACCAATGTCCGTGCGCAAGCAAATCAAACAGTTGATCGAAGATATAGAGTTGGTTGGTAGCGTGGACCGAAGTGTCGTGATCGGAGACACCGTGTACCTTTCTGAGAACGCCAATTCCTGGTTTGGGGCGATAACTGCTGCGTCCACTCTTCCGTGCGATCCTCGGGAGGCCGCAGGTTGTAGCGGAGCTCAAAACTGTCGGCACCGAACAGGTGGTGAAATTTTTCCAGAGCTTCCAGCAGTGCCGCATATTTGGGACTCGCCTGCTCTAGATTCGGCCAATTGTGCGCCAGCGCCCGCCGCGCCGCGTCCCGGTCGGCTTCATCTACATTGACCGGTGCATCATCTGGTGATTCCGAATTCAACGTTTGCTTCCTCCCTGAAGTGATTTGCACCACAGCGGTAGCATTCCTCACGACGGCGCAGCGCGACGAAATCGTGCGCGAAATCATGGACACAGTTCAGGAAAACAACACAGATCCAAATGGAGCAGTCATCTTCGGGCGGCCAGAGTCCGGTATTAACGTTGTTTTTCATAAGAAGCGTCGCAAGATCCTGATTATGTCGACGAGTGAAGCAATAGATGCTGGCTTCCTACCGGGCCCATCAAACGATAACTCTTAGCGCAAGTGTCGGGCGGAGTGTGGTGCGTAGCTCGTCTTCTCGCCGCCGCAATTCCTTTAACGTTTAATCAATTGACGTGGCCGAATTCGTCTACATTCGACGCCTTTTTTCGATTGTCGCTCCCGTAGTCGCCAGCAGCGTCCTCACTGCTATTGCCAGACACGCCTCCTGGTCGGTGTAATCACGGAATGATTTCACATCGACGAACACTCCCCGTCCATCCCTCCTACCTGCGCTCGACACCGTTTCGGCCGCCGACATGGCGATGGGACTGCGGCCATCGTCTGGTCGAGCTCGGCATCCCGCCGGTCAAGAGCTGGTACGACTGGTGGGTTCGCACAGCACGATACATCGCCCAGACGAGAGCTGACGGCCAGCCTGATCCAGCGCAGCTGGCTCCGATGCTGGACGCGGAGAAGATCTATGCAGAGGACAGGGCGCTGCGATGGGAACTGGAGGCAAGGACGTTAGCTCGCAATTGAATCGATCGGTGCGAAATGTGGGTTGAATCCAGATCGGGTCCGCGCGTACCAGCAACTGTTTTTCGGTATCGCGGATAAGTTAGACGCACGCGACTTCATCCACTCGATGGTTATTGGCACGCATCAGCCATGGTTGCCCACTGATCCCGGAAAAGTGTGGCGGTATTCTGGCTGACCCAATTCGCGGACGATCTCGAAGCCGGTGAGTTAGTTGTCCATGAAAAACATCAATCCCTGCATCATCGCGATGCGTTACCCTTCAGCCTCTCGCCTTGTCTTACAACAGAAATGTTGGCCAAATTCGCGGCGAAGCTCTAAGAGTCATTTTGTCTTCGCCGTTCTTGAGCATCGCATTCGATGCATTCCAAAGCGTTGCACTTAAATGAATCGAGTACGGCAAGGGATTCAGTTCAGCAGTCTGATAGCTCATCAAACGATTTGAGCTTACGCCGGCAACTCACTCACGACGCAGCCGTGGACGCCGACCACGTGATCACTGCGGCGGGCGTGACGGTAGAGTCGACGCGGAAAAAGGACCCGCTGCCTCTGCCCGGCCGCACCGGTCCGGTTTTATCACTTGGCTGGCCGTCTCGTCTGCCGAAACTGAGCCAGTCCGCGCTGCGCCGATGGCTGCGCAACTGATTGATCACTACCAGTCGGAAGTTGTTCAACCGAACCCACAACCGCTTTCCGCCCACGCTTTCGGTTGAGGTTAGCTTCCCGAAATTCCAGCAACACCCGATCTCTGATTTGGTCGCTAAAGAACACGAACCAAGTGGCGTAGGTCTGTGTGTGTTGGCTTCGACAGCCAGGTATGCCCCGCGTCAGTTTGGCGGCGCGCAGTTGCTGCATCAATTCGTCTGGCAATCGCTGCACAACTTCACCGGTCGACGGATTACAGAATGGTCGCGCCTGATTCAGTAAATCCTGGTGAGCTTGCATGCGAGCTGACTCCGGTAGTTCTTTGCCCCCGTGAACTGCAATTTGCTGGAACGTGGCTGATCACGCAAGTTCGAATTGCGCCGCGTGACGATTTTGCGCCGCGTTCATAGGATCGTCGCGGGCCGAGTCACCGGCGACGTTGGACCGAGTAATCGCCTTGCCTTGTCTATTCATGGCGTTGAAGCCGGACTTAGATGCTTCACCATCCAACGGCCAGCCCCCCAACTAACACAACCAGCAGCAATTCGCGCACGGAGAACCGAAGCGTGGTGCACCTTCACAGAGTGGCTTCGGCGGTGATACCGGTTTTTCGTGTCAGGGCAAACTTGCCGTAGTCCGTTTGGTCCGGTAGGCTGACGCACCGGGGCATGAACGATGGATACTGGCAATCCTTCTTCGGCGGCAAACGCCTCCTTACAGATTGGGCGCTCGGGTCGCGAGACTAATGTTTTCGACCCGATTTCCGTGAATCAGACTCTAGTAACAAACGCGTTCGCCAAGTGGAACCGACGAATTGAACAGGCCAAGGCGGACGAGAAGCTGACAGCCCGTCGTTATTGGCTGAACTTCGGTTTGCTGATGGCGGTTGTCGTGCTCTGCTGGTCGTACTACCTGCGACATTTGGAGCAACTGTTTACGCAAGCCATGTTTGTGGGGATACCGGTCACGTTTTGGGGGGCTTGGCAAGTGCTACGTGACTGGGCACCGTCGGGTCCGCTTGCGGAGGATCAGGGATCACTGGCCCAGCGAATCCTGCGAGACCGCTGGGCAACGCAGTGGCTCATTCTGGCGATAGTCGTGGTTTCGCTGGCGCTCAGCGCAACCGCGTCAATATATCTGACGTTTGAAAACGGCGCTGCGCAGGCGGTCGAGATTGAACTTTTGACTGGCAACCAGAGACTTCGGGAAAACCTGACGGTGTCATCCAGCAAACCGATCCAAGGAGGGCAGTACTACTTCCGCGCCGATTGGTTTTGGCAACCCGTCGACTTGCGTTTGGCGGCCGTCAAGCCATTTGGCTATCAGCTCAAATCCGCGGAGTCGTCACGAAGGCTTCGTTCTTATACGTCAATTCATTTAAAGTTTCCCGATGATTTTGAACGGATGCAGTACTATGTTATTCGACTCGTTCCCGGAAAGGGCCTTCAGGGTATCAACCCGGCCGCGGTCGGTTCGCCTGCTTCCGTCTACCGCCTGGAAATACTGATCAACGGCCAGAAACAGGGGCAAATCGACGCTTCGTACGACTGTATTTATTTCGGTGCCAGCGAATTGGCTATCCAAACGTTGCGAGACGAGGAACCGAACACGGTTCGGGTTGACCTGATCAAAGGGTTATTGTCAGCTCTCAGCCCGCCTCCGAATGACGTACAAAGCGGATCGGAATCCCTAGCTCGAAGCGAACGAGTCGTTACCACGCCGGCCCTGCATCCAGGCGACCACGTCAAAGTGATCGTCTATTACGAAACAAAAGAAAAGGGAAGTGTTGAGTACGAATTGAAGGAATCTGGAATTCAGGACCTCGTGATTGGAATCGGGCCATGAAAAACTCGCATTACAAGAATACGCGTATCACTGTGATCGTCTTGTCGCTTGCCGCTATCGTCCACTTTATGCCGCAAAGTGCCTTGGCTAATCGTCCGTCCATAGTCGTGAAGGTTGTTGCCGACGAACTTCCCGACGAGCTCAACCCGCCCATGTACAACGTACAAGCAAAGCTATCCGAAAACCTGGAGAATTTCGCGCTCCAGCAACTTAATGACAGGTTCCCGCTGTTCAATTGGGTCGCCAATCATAAGGGTCCGCCAGCAAATCCCGAGGCGATTCTAGCGATCGAATTTGCAAAGGAGCCCGGCGTGACGTGGCGGGTCTATTTGACCTGCTCGTTGACGCTTCACGGTGTCCAACCTGTTCGGCTGGCGATTTGCGAGCCAACGCTCTATGAAAAAGGGGAGCGGTATCCTTCTCCCGCCGCCGTTGAGCAGGATGTTACACAACGTGGTCAGCGGGCGCTGACGATGCTAGTTGAGGACACTCGGCTTGACCGCTGGCGAGAGAAAGTAATACGGCAAATCCCGTTGGCCAATGACTTGCTGCATGCCCCGGCTCCGTCGTCAATTCTGGTACTTCCGCTGGCTGCAAATGAGTTGCAGGCTGACGAGATGTCCAAAATCCGGGCGGAGCTGGTCACGCAACTGCCAGGCGCGGCGCCGCAGAACAGTTCGTTTGAATTGAGTCCAGGAGGGCCCGTGCGGGGTGGCACGCAAGACGGGTTACAAGAGTGCAGTGTCACCAAATTCACTTTCAACGGAATGATCTTCAACACGTACGTTAACACAGTTGCTGACGTCATCAAGAATAAGGTCCAAAAGTCGGTCAGCGTCCGCGCTTATTACTACGTCAAGCGCGACGCTCCTGCGTGGTCCCCAAATCCTTGATTCAACGGGAGGCTGGTTCATGAAAACGGCGATCGTTCCGGGCGGTCACTTTCTATGGTCGATTGCGGTCTGGCTGCTCGCAATGGAGTGTGCCTTCGTCAACGGTCAGGACGAAGAGCAGCGTATCCGGACGGGCATGCAGGCGATGCAGGCAAAGCGATACAAGGACGCGGCGGCGGCGTTTCAATCGGTCTTGGACGCTGGCGTCGCGAATGAGCAGAGAATCGCGGACGTGCATTTCTACTTGGGCCTGTCGCTCCAACTTCAAGCCGACGCGCTTCCGGGGGATTCGCAAGCGCAAGGCAAGGAATTGCGAACTAAGGCCCGGCAATCTTTCGTCGAAGTGACTCAGCGTCGTCCCCAGTCGGCCGGAAGCTGGAATAATCTTGGACTAGTGTGCGCGCGACTCGGCGAACAAGCAAAGGCGGGCGAGGCGTTTCGAACGGCTATTTCCCTCGGTACATCGGAGCAGCCAACTTTCCTGCTTAATTATGCGGATCTCTTACGTGACACAGGCCTTATCGAGGACGCGATTCGCTTCTACCGGGAAGTAGCGACTATTCAACCGTCAAATTCCCGAGTGCGCAAGGAACTGGACAAGTACTACCTGGAACGCAATCGGGCACAGCTTTTGTCGTTTGTGTGGCGGCTATTTGATGATGGGTCCGTCGATTGGGCAGTGGAGACGGCAATTCGGGGACTGGAAACATCGCCGCCGGCTGAGAGAATTGCACCGCAGCTTCTAAATTGCGTCGTTCGCTGTTTGGCTCGTCAGGATTATGATCCTCGCGAATTCCCCCAGGACACGCGATTTTCCGCCCTGGAAAAGGATTCGCGGATCAGTCAGGGCGTAAAGGAACTCCGGCTCTTGCACCGTGGTGACGTCTTCGATCCTTTGAAGTTCCAATGGTGGAGTAAACAGATCGATCTCGACGGGAATGCCCAAGCTCCACGTGGCGGATGGCCGGAAGAGGGCTTTGTGGAACTAATCCGGGCGCTGGGTGAGCGTTACGAACTTCGGCGAGACGTGAAAAGCGCTGAAAAATACTATCGCTTGGCTTACGAGTTGAACACGCAATACCTCGATCCCGTCGCGATTATCAAATTGGCTGACCTCTGGGTGAAGACCGGCAATCGGGAAATGCTCGATCAGTTCTTGAACCAGCAAGAGATCCGAATCTTCTTCGAGAAGGGGGAGGCGATTGAAAAACGGAATTACAAGCGGATCTATGAGATCCACCGAGCGTTGGCTTTGATTTACATGCATGTTGACCGCTGGACGGGCGGCGATGACACATTTCACAACGCGGAATACCAGCTACGCACAGCGCTTGAGGACGCGGCAAGGTTCAATGCCGCGGCGGACTCTGCCGGCCGCCCGGAACGAATTGCTGATTGGCAACTTGTGGACAAACTAGCCAGTCGCTACGAATCGACAAATCGCAAGGCCAAGGCATTTACCCTTCGAGTCGACCAGGCTAAAGAATTCCTGCAGGCTCAGAAGTCCGCTGAAGCATCGCAGGTGTTCCGGCCGTTGGTCGGAAAAACGCCGCCAGCAGTGTTTACCGAAGAAGCGAAGAAGTCTGTTCAATCGCTCAACGCGGCGTTCGGCACGGACGGCTTTCGATTGTCGCGTCCCGAAATCGACGACGAGGCTCGATTCCAATTGAGAACCGCCGATGGGCAGCAAGTACAGCTCTGGCTGGGAACGCGCGCGAACATCCCCGCAGACGAAAAGCGCCATATCCAGGAACTGATTCAAACGCTGGTTACCGACGCCGGGGCAACACAGGCAAAGCCCGCGACGTCGTCGGAAATGCCTGTCCGATTACTGCCGAAGGGCCACGCGGCAAAAGACGTCGAAAAAGTCCAATTCGACGGCCGCAAAGGAAGTGTGGAGCTAAAAGGCCAATCAACTCGTGTTCCATTCTCAATCGATTCCCCGACTGGTAAGTCCAACGTCGATTCTTTCCGGTACGTAAAACCGTAGTTTCGTGCGAGTCGATGACTCGCGACTATTCAACTTGCCCGCCGATACGCCCATGGCGCATTGTGCTTGCCGCATTCAAAGCCAAGACGGCCCGGTACACGTCGAGATGACTAGCAACCTCCAGGGATATGTCGACACGGCCTAGCCCGGCCGGCTGCTTGAGAAGACCGGCTGATTGCTCGGGCTGTTTCTCGCACAGGAATCTTTCCAACTTGGTTAATGCGGCCGCAAACGGATCGGGCTGAGGCGGTGTCAACTGGAAGGCTTTGTGTTCATTTCGACCTGTGCCGTGCATGAAAAGATCCTCGACGACCGACCGCTCGATGAGGCCCACCCGCTCTGGGCGACAAGCCACTACGGAGCCCACAAGGCGGCCATCGAGAAGTTCGTCCACAGTTATGGTCTGGGCGACGGATACCCGATCTGTTCCCTGCGACCAACGGGTGTTTACGGTGTTACGCGACCGATCCAGAACAGCAAATGGTTTGACCTTGTTTCGGCAGTTGTGCGTGGCGAGACGGTGCAATGCACACGCGGAGGGAAAGAAGTCCATGCGGCTGACGTGGCTAAGGCGGTCGGCGTCCTGTTGACGTCAGATGGAATCACCGGAGAAGCCTTCAATTGTTACGACCGTTATGTGTCGGAGTTGGACGTGGCCAGGCTGGCGAAGGAATTGTCTGGCAGTAAGAGCCAGATCATCGGCGAGTCAAAGCAACCGAAGCACCAAATCGTCACTGACAAGATATGTGCTCTGGGGATGGAGTTCGGTGGAGACGCATTGTTGAGAGAGACCGTGGCCGAGCTGATCGAGGGCGTGAGGGATTAGGGGCAACAGCATGGCAACGGAGTTGAAGACACTGGTTCTGAATGAGAGAGAAGCTCCCCGCGAACGAAGCACCTGCGGCTGGTCTCACAGCACCATCTGTGGCTTGCGAAGTACCTGCTCCGAGCCGCGCAGCCACACGCGGATGTGGTCGATGGCCTTCAAGATTTCGTTTCGCGACACGACGGCGAGGACAGGCCCACATTCGATGGCATAACGACGCTTACTGGAATCCCGCAACCAGGCACAGACCAAGCCATCACCAGGACTGACGCGAGCAAACATGCCATGACCAATCGCGATCAGATCGCCGCCAGCTGGGCTGCGCGAGGATTCAGTTGCGAACTGTGGACCGACCCTCCCGCGCGGCGGTGGGAGGACTTCACACACGACACGGACGAAGTGGTGATAGTTTTGGAAGGCGAGATGGAGTTTGAGTTCGCAGGGCAGGTGCATCATCCGCGGCCTGGCGAGGAACTGGTGATTCCGGCCGGCACGGTTCACTCGGTCAGAAACATCGGCGGCACGGCGGCTGGGTCTGCATCACCTCGTCAATTTGGCCGGCCGAGACCACTTGCCCGCGCCGTCCGGCTAAGCCAGTCCAAAGCGCCGGCTCGGTCCGCGTCATTGCCAATCGAGCCACGACCTTCTGCACCGCGTTCCCAACGAACTGCGGCACTTCGTTGACGGCAAGCACGAATCTACCTCGATTCACCCTTCCTCGGGCAAACTCTCAGGTCGGTTCCTTGACCAAACCGTAGCGCACCCCGTCCCTCTTGCCTCCCATCCCGACGAATTGGACTCCGAACCCATCATCCCGAACGCTTGCAGTGCATGTCCTTTCCTTTCCATGTCCGTTCCTTTCTTCCCAGTCGGAACGGTGTCATTCCCGACAGGCGGCATCGATATTTTTTCTGAAATTATTTTCTTTACCCAGATTGTAGGGAAGAATCTTGTTGCTAGAATCGCGACGTTCCACTGGCGTTTGTGCAGTGTGGTCTCATGGAGGGCAGTTTCTGGCGGGTTCTCTGCAACGACAATGAGCCGCGCGAATTCCGGGAACAGTCAACAACCGTTTCTGTCGAGCTTTTGTTCCGCAGCGTGGTTTGTGTTTCTCCTCGCAGGAGACCGACATTGTGCGCCACTTCGTGCGATCCCGCGAACGCGGCTGGTTCCTCCGCATTTGGGCCTGGCTTTTGGAATTCGGCAGCGCAGCCCAAGCACGTTGCGGTCGTATCGTTTCGCATCTACCGCGGGAGCGCTCCGCACGGTCTCGGTCGAAAATTGGCCGCTGCCGCATTGTCATAGCGACTCCGCTGCCGTTGGGGTTCTCTGTCGGCGAATCACTCAGAGACCCCGTGCCAAGGTTACCACTCCGAGTCAGTCTTCTGTGAAAAGGAGAGTATCTCATGCCCGTCGCCCTCAGTTACCCCGGCGTTTACATCGAGGAAATCCCCAGCGGCGTCCGCACCATCACCGGCGTCGCGACCTCGATCACGGCTTTCATTGGCCGTGCGTTACGGGGGCCGGTGAACGACCCACAGCGAATTCAGAGTTTCGCCGACTTTGAACGACAGTTCGGCGGCCTGTGGGTGGAGAGCACGTTGGGCTACGCGGTGCAGCAGTACTTTTTGAATGGCGGGACGGACGCCATCGTCGTGCGTGTCGCGCGGACGGCCAACGCGGATGCAACGAAGAATGGAGCGAAAGCCACGCAAACGCTCGGTGGGTTGGACCTCGAAGCCGCCAATGCCGGCGCGTGGGGCAACCGCCTGACCGCCGAAATCGATCTCAAGACGGCGACGCCGGCCGACACGAAAATTTTCAACCTGACCATTCGAGAAACAGCCGAGCCACCCGCCACGGGAACGGTCGCGTCGGAAACCTTTCGCAACGTATCCGTCGAATCGAATGCCAAACGGTTCGTGAAGAAGGTGCTCGAACAAGAATCCAAGCTGGCGCGAGTGGGCGCGGCCGTGCCCGCCGCCCAGCCTCCGGCCGGGAGTGGAAACTTCACGCTGGGTGGCGATGGCGAAGCACCGACGCTGACGGAATACGAGGGGAGTCCCGCCGCAAAGACCGGCCTGTACGCGCTGGAGAATACGGACCTCTTCAACCTGATGTGCATCCCGCCGCTCGCGCGTGATTCCGGTGTGGCGGACGATGCGGGCGGAATTGCCTTTCTGGGCAAAGCTCTTAGCTACTGCAAAGAGCGGCGGGCGATGCTGCTCGTTGATCCACCGTCGAATTGGATCGACGTGTCCGTGGTCACCGGAGCGGCGGGCGTGGATAGTCTCAATTTGCGTGACAAGAACGCCGCGCTATTTTTTCCGCGGATCAAGATCGCCGATCCGCTCAAGGAAAATCGGCTGGAAGAGTTTGCCCCCAGCGCGGCCGTGGCCGGCATCGTCGCCCGCACCGACGCGCAGCGCGGCGTGTGGAAGGCGCCCGGTGGGCAAGACGCGTCGCTGACCGGAGTGCGCGAACTAGTGCTCAAGCTGACCGATGGCGAACAGGGCCAACTCAACCCGCTCGGAGTGAACTGCCTGCGTACGTTCCCGGTTGTCGGCAGCGTGGTCTGGGGCTCTCGCACCCTGGACGGCGCCGATCGGCTGGCCTCGGAATGGAAATACATCCCCGTGCGGCGCACCGCCCTCTTTATCGAAGAAAGCCTGTATCGCGGCACGCAGTGGGTCGTGTTCGAACCAAATGACGAACCGCTGTGGGCGCAAATTCGGCTGAACCTCGGCGCGTTCATGCAGAACCTGTTCCGACAAGGCGCGTTCCAGGGCAAGTCACCGCGCGAGGCGTACTTCGTGAAATGTGATAGGGAGACCACGACGCAGAACGACATCAACCTCGGCATTGTGAACATCGTCGTCGGCTTTGCACCGCTCAAACCGGCCGAATTCGTCGTCATCAAAATCCAACAAATGGCCGGCCAGATCGCGACGTAACCAAAGAAAGCGGTTGAACCGCGAGCCGCCGGAGAGCGAACGCGGTCGCGCGACGACGCGATCGCCTGTGGCTAAGTAAGCGAATCTTTTTCCCGCAACGTGCAGTTTTGGGAGGAGCAACATGGCACAATTCAGCGTCAATGCACAACGATTCGATCCCTACAAGAACTTCAAATTCCGCGTGAAGTGGGACGGCAAGTATGTGGCCGGCGTCAGCAAGGTCGGAATGTTGAAGCGCACGACGGAAGTGGTGAAGCACCGCGAAGGGGGCGATCCCAGCAGCAGCCGCAAAACGCCCGGCCGCACGGAATATGAAGCGATCACGCTGGAGCGTGGCGTGACGCACGATGTGGAATTCGAAAAATGGGCCAACAAGGTTTGGAACTTTGGCTCCGGGCTGGGCGCGGAAGTTTCTCTGAAAGACTTCCGCAAGGACCTCATCATCGAGATGTACAACGAGGCCGGCCAACTGGCGGTCGCGTACAAAGTTTTTCGCTGCTGGGTTAGTGAATACCAGGCCACGCCGGACCTGGATGCCAACGCTAACGCCATCGCACTTCAGCACATCAAGCTGGAAAACGAAGGCTGGGAGCGGGACAACGAAGTCGGCGAACCCAGCGAACCCACTTTCACCGAGCCGGTCGGGTAAACCATCATGCGAGCGCTAACCGACGCCGAATTATTGAGCGTTTGGGAGCGTGGTCTCGGCCAGCCTGCGGTTCATCAAGCCCTGCATCTACTCGCCGCCGCCGCGCCGGAAACGCCGCCGAACGACTGGGGCGCGCTAAGCATCGGCCACCGCGACGCCTCCCTCCTCGCGCTGCGCGAACGCACATTTGGTTCGCGGATCGTGAGCCTGGTGACCTGTCCCGCGTGTTGCGAACAGGCCGAAGTCACCTTCGAAGTCGCGCAAGTTTTGGCCGCGCCGTCGCCCGTTCAGTCCGCAACTTTGGCTTTCGATGTTTCCGGCTGCCATGTGCAATTTCGCCTGCCGAATAGTTTGGACGTGGCGGCGATCGAAAACGCCGTGTCCATCGACGCGGCGCGCACCGCGCTGCTCGCGCGCTGCTTGGTGTCGGCCGAACGCGGCGGCGAATTGGTTGCCGCGGAACAGTTTCCGGCGGAGCTTGCCGGCGAAGTCGCGGCGCGCATGTCGGCCGCCGACCCGCAAGCGGACGTGCGGCTCGATTGCACATGCCCCACATGCGGCCATGCGTGGCAAGCGACGTTCGACATCGTCTCTTTTTTTTGGACGGAAATCTGTGCCTGGGCGGCTCGGACGCTGCGTGAAATTCATCTGCTCGCGTCCGCGTACGGCTGGCGCGAAACGGACATTCTGGCGCTCGGCCCCACGCGGCGGCGCCTGTACTTGGAACTGGTCGGTGCATGAGCGACTTCCTGACAAATCTTGCGGCTCGCGCGCTCCACGCGGCTCCCGTTGTGCAGCCCCGGCTCGCGGCGCGCTTTGAACCTCCGTCGGCTGGCGATCGTTTTTATCAAGACGATTCGTTCGGCGGCGAAGCGGAGACGTTTCTCGAATCGGCCGCGCCCCCAGCGCCAGCCGCGATCGTCACCCACTTCGAACGGCACATGCGCGCCCGTGCAAATCGGAGCGAATTGGACACGTCGCCGAGCAAATCGCTGCCGCCACATGAACAGCCGGTAGCGAATGAATCACCACGCGCAGCATCGCCGCGCGAAACGCACGCCGAGACAACATCGCCGATCGTTGTGAAGACGGTGATCGAACATCCCCCGCCGGTTGCGGAAAAAGTGAACGACCGCCGGTCTATCCGCGACGCGCGCGGAGTTGAAACGCTACCGGGTGCCCTTCCACCGTTGCGTCCGGAACCAGCGCCGCACATCGCAGCAAATACCACAACGAGCGGCCCCATCGTCGCGCTCCCGCGGCTAGTTCCGGCTCCCACGCCGTTGCAAAAACCCGACCGCCATGAACCCGCGCCGACGATTCGCGTGACGATCGGCCGCGTGGAAGTTCGCGCGATCGTGCCTCCCGCGCCGGCGAACGCAAGAGCGCCGAGCAGCATCATCGGCGTGAGATACTCCTTGTCGATAGGCGGCAGGAAGTGCGGAGCGCCGAGCG
>CAZFLF010000030.1:0-16030 GCA_964519825.1 uncultured Pirellulaceae bacterium
TCCGCGAGTGGCGCGATCGGCTGGCCGTCCTGTCCCTGCAAACGAAAGCCGTCTGTGAAGTCAATTGCAGTGACCATCGAATAAGGCACACTGGGCTGTTTTTCCGTCTGGCTGTTGTCGTTTGCAACCGGCCGGTCAATGGAATTGGCTAAGTACGTCAACACCGGTTGGCCGCCGAGCGGAATGATGGCTCGCTCGATGGCCACCGCCATTTCGGAGTCGAATACCATGCGGTCAGTAGTGATCGTGAAGTATTCGAAGGCGGTTACGGGCGGCGAATCGCCTTGCCGATACTCCCGAGTCACTTGCTTCACCGTAACGCCGAAGTCGACGAGTCTTGGTCGCAGCGATCGAGACAAGTCGCGAGTGTCGGATCCGGGGGACGAGGCAACCGCACCAACGAATATCGCATTCACTTTATCGGGTTGGTCGAGCGCGGCCTGCAGAGTCCCCACTGAGACGAATGCATTGAGTGGCAAACTCTGAGTGGCTTGCAGATTGAACCGGCCGAGTCCCTTGGCGGGTACTACCGCGACCACTTTCAGATTCGGCAAACTGCGGATGCGATCGTTCTTGTTCGCCAGCGGGCTGTCGGCCGGGACTTGATTTGATTTGGGTAGACGCAACGTGACTTGGTCCCCGACTTTCGCCTGCAACTCGGCCGCCAGCGCATCGTTCAGAATCACTTCGCCTTCCGCTGGAAATCGTGCAGGTCGCACGCCCGACACGTCCAGGTTCCAGAACTGTTCGTCGCAGCCGAGCACCAACACCGAAGATGCACGTGCCGTCCGTTGGTCGGCGCGTCGTTCCATCGTGGCTTGCGGAAACAGGATCGCCGGCGTGGCTTGCTCGTAGTGCGATTTGAAGTCAGCCGCCGCGGTCAGTTCCGTAACCAGTTCTTCGCGAAAGAAACGATCGAGAGCCAGAACCGCTTCGATCTTGCCGAGTCGTTCCAATGTCAGGCCGTGCAAGCTTCCTCGAACGGAATCACCGACCAGGAGCGCTCCAGTCAGAACGGCCGTTGCCGCTGCGACGCCCAAAGCGACGGCGAGGTGAATTCGCCGATGGTGCACGAGGCTGCGCAGGACCAAATGAAGACGAGTCATCGCGACAGGTTCCGATCGACCAAGCGTCCATCGTCTAACTCCAGACGGCGACTGAATAACTCCGCCAGCTCGTGACTGTGAGTGACCGCGATCAGCATGCTGTTTTCCTGTTGTTGCAATTCGAGCAGCAATCGGCCAATCACCAGGGCATTCGTGCGGTCCAGACTGCCGGTCGGTTCGTCGGCCAAGAGCAGGATGGGACGCATCAGCAGTGCCCGAGCAACCGCGACCCGCTGCCGCTCGCCCCCGGACAATTCCGCGGGGCGATGGGCGTCGCGATCGGAGAGACCCACCCGCTCGATCAATTCCCGAGCCCGTTCCAGGATGTCGCGCGACGGCGTCCCCTCGGCCAACGCGGGAACGACGACGTTTTCCAGCACGGACAATTGCGGCAGGAGGTGATGCTCCTGAAAGATAAAGCCGATATTCCGTCGGCGAAATCGCGCCAGGTTGGGCTCAGACAAGTGGAAGGGATTCTCACCGCGCACCGTCACTTCGCCGGACGTTGGTGGTTCCAAGGTTCCCAGCAAATACAGCAGCGTGCTCTTGCCACAGCCACTTGGCCCCAACACCGCGACATTCTCGCCTGCCGACAGAGCCATCGAGACCTCTCGGAGTACCCGCAGCGGTTCCCCACGTGTCGGATATTCCTTGCAAACTTGATCGACAATTAGATCTGGCATGTCAGTTACTCCGCGTTCGGCCGCGCCATGGCGCAGGCGAACTCGAACCGCACCGCCAGTTTTCCCTCACAGGTTACCTTCGCGGTCAGAAAAAAAGCGTCGGCCAGTCGCTCGGTGAGCTGCGCTTCCATCTGAATTGTGTCGCCAGGGCGGATCATCTTTTTGAACTTCACGTCATTGAGCCGAGTAGCAACCGGGACGCCCTCTCCCGCCTGCACGAATTGCGACAGCAGAATCGCGCCGGCCTGCATCGCGGCCTCACATAAGATCACCCCGGGCACGAGCGGAAAACCGGGATAGTGTCCCTGAAAGAAGTACTCATCCGGTCGAAAGGTCTTTGCACAAACGATGTGCTTTTCGTCGCGTTCGATGATCCGATCGACCAATAGCATCGGCGGCCGGTGCGGAATCGCGGCCTGAATCGCTGAGGATTGCTGGTCATCTTCAGTGGAACGCACGGGAAACTCCGCAATGGATGCGTGAATCAGTGTCAGGCACTCACTGTACGAAGTTCATCCCGATACCGGAATGGGCAGCTACGTCCCCGGTCTCTTCATCGTCAGGCTGAAGACGAATAGCACGCCGCCGATGGACATCAAGGACATACCAAGCCAGCGGGGAAGCTGCACGACACGCAGGCTGGTCGCTGGACTCGGACTGGCAAATGACAGGAGCGACCGCGGTTGCGAGACTGCGGGTTTACCGAACCGGCGTTCGACGAACTGCGATGTCTTCTCGTTCAGAACGAACGACGTCACGTAGCGAAATTGGAAGCCTGCCAAGAGTATCAGCAGGCCGGCGATGAAATAGTGATTGCGATTGAAATCCATGACTGAGACCCTCCTGCAGTCCATCGCCAATCATCGAACAGGGAAGGCATTCGACTTGATGTTGCCGGCGGACACACGGAATGTGCCGAGCGTGGCAACCGTAACATCACGTTGACGCCGATTACGCCAACCGTCACAACTTTGCGACAAGATCGTGGAGCGAAGAATAGGTGGGACGAATGGGACGTATAAGTCCGATAAGTTCTACCGGGCTTATTGGTCCTTTTGGCAAGTTTGGTTCACTCGCTATGAATGCACCGACCGCGGGAACAGCAAGCCAATCCTCCTCGACTGGGACCAGCGGACTGCTGTCGGCGAGTTTTCTCGGTCTGCTGTCCACACAATTCCTCACGGCCGTTAACGACAACATCTTGCGGTGGCTGGTCATCGGCGTGGGGAAGGAATATGTCGAGGAGCGTTATCACAGCACGATTTTGACGATTGGCACCGCCTCGTTCGTCCTGCCGTATCTGGTCCTGGCCGCACCCGCCGGATATCTGGCCGATCGCTTCAGCAAACGGTCGGTGATCGTGGTCTGCAAGGTCGCTGAAATCGTCATTATGCTCTTGGCGATCATGGCGATCTGGCTCGGAAACATACAATTGCTGTTCGCAACCCTGGTGTTCGCCGGCGCTCAGAGCGCTCTCTTCTCACCAGCGAAGATGGGTTCCATTCCGGAGTTACTGCCTACCGACCGCATTTCGTCCGCGAACGGTTGGTTTGGGCTAACAACGGTCTCGGCGACCGTGATCGGCATGGCAGTCGGCAGTTGGTTGAGTGACGCGACCGCGCCCAAAGGGCAGCACCATTTATGGATTTCGGCCGCTGTCACCCTCGGAGCGGCCATCGTCGGAACGATGTTCAGTTTGCTCATTCGCCGCGTGCCGGCCGCCAACCCGATGTTATCGTTTCCGTGGAATGCCGTGGCGAAAACGTGGCAGGATCTGCGGACGCTTGCCAGTAACAGGCCCATGTTTCGGGTCGCACTGGGGATCGTTTTCTTCTGGTCGATTGGGGCGCTTGCACAATTGAACGTGGACCAATTCGCCTCCGAAGGAGGAGCGGAAAACGCAACTGCCAAGGTGCCATTGCTCTTTGCGCTTGTGTTAGGAGTGGGCCTCGGCAGCGTGCTGGCCGGCATTTGGTCGGGTGGACGCATCGAATTGGGGCTCCTGCCGCTCGGTGCCGGAGGCGTTGCGTTCAGCGCAATGCTGATGTTCACGGTACAAGGCCAGATCATCCAGCCGCATGCGGCTTGGACCATCGGGTTCATCTTCGCCGGCCTATTGTTGTTCTTGCTCGGCGTGAGCGCCGGTCTGTTCAACGTGCCGCTGGAGTCATACTTGCAGCATCGCAGCTCACCGGAGTCGCGCGGATCGATCCTGGCGGCGTCGAATTTTATGACGTTCTCCGGGATTCTATTGTCGTCGGTAATCTATGGCGGCATGCGATTACCGGTCACAGCGATCGTGGACGGAAAGGAGATCGTCGCGCCGCTGCTGTCCGCGCGGCACGTGTTTCTAATCGCCGGGTTATTCACGATTCCGGTGCTGATCTACATCGTATGGTTGATTCCGCAAGCCTCAATCCGATTCCTGGTGTGGTTGCTCAGTCACACGGTCTATCGCGTGCGCGTTGTCGGGAGAGAGAACCTGCCGGAACGGGGCGGGGCATTACTGATTCCCAATCATGTGTCCTGGTTGGACGGAGCGTTGCTGCTGCTCACCAGTTCGCGGCCGATTCGCATGCTGGTTTATGCCGGAAATGTCGAGAATCGCTGGTTGCGCTGGCTGGCCGACCTGTGGGATGCGATCCTGATCAGCCCCCAGCCAAAGAGCATCGCGGCAGCGCTTCGCACCGCGCGCGAGGCTCTGCAGAACGGCGAGCTGGTCTGTGTTTTTCCGGAAGGGGCCATCACGCGCAGCGGACAGCTCATGACGTTCAAACCCGGTGCGATGAAAGTGCTGGAAGGAGCCGATGTTCCCGTCGTGCCCGTCTATCTTGATGGATTATGGGGGAGTATTTTCAGCTTTGAACGAGGCAAGTTCTTTTGGAAGTGGCCCAAACGTTGGCCTTATCCGATCACGATTTACTTTGGCGCGCCGCTGACCAAGCCCGACGATGTCAGTCAACTGCGGCAAGCTGTCCAGGATTTAGGAGCAATCGCCGTGCGAGAGCGAACGAATCAGTCCGTCGGAATCGTGACGCAGTTCATCCGCATGTGCAAAAAGCGATGCTGCTCGCCGAAGGTCTCCGACTCGACTGGCCAGGAAGTGACCGGCGGCATGCTGCTGATGCGGACTCTCATTCTGCGCCGACTGCTGCGGCGCAAGGTGCTGGCGGACGATGAACGCTGCGTCGGGTTGCTGTTGCCGCCGTCGGTTGGTGGGGTGATTACGAACATGGCTTTGGCACTCGATCGGCGCGTGTCCGCGAACCTGAACTACACGGTTTCCGACAGTGTCATGAACGCCTGCATCGAGCAAGCAAAAATCCGGCACGTCCTCACGAGCCGCAAGTTCATGGAAAAAATGAACTTCAACTTGAACGCTGAGGTTGTGTTTCTCGAAGACTTCAAGAACCAAGTGACCCTGGCGGATAAGCTCGTCGCCGGATTCCAGTCGTATATCTTGCCGGCGGGCTGGTTGGCAAAGTCCTTGGGTGTCGATCGCATCAAGGCCGACGACCTGCTGACCATCATTTTCACATCGGGTTCGACGGGTACGCCAAAGGGAGTGATGCTTACGTACGGCAATATCGCCCACAACGTCGACGCCGTGGACCAGGTTGTGCGTCTTGCGCCAACGGACGTCCTGGTCGGGATCCTGCCGTTCTTCCACTCGTTTGGCTACACCATAACCTTATGGGCCGTGATGGGCCTGAACATTCGCGGTGCGTACCACTTCGATCCGCGCGAGGCCTTGCAAATCGGTAAGCTCTGCCAGAAATATCGTGGGACGATTTTGCTAACCACCCCCACTTTCCTCCGCATGTATCTCCGGCGGTGTAGCAAGGAACAATTCGCGTCGCTCGACGTAATCGTCTGCGGCGCGGAGGCGTTGCCTCGCGAATTGGCCGATGCCTTTGAGGAGAAGTTCGGAGTTCGGCCAGTCGAAGGCTACGGCACCACCGAACTGTCGCCGCTCGTTTCCGTCAATATTCCTCCCAGCCGCTCCTCGAATAAGTTCCATATCGAGCGGAAAGAGGGAACCGTGGGTCGGCCCGTGCCGGGTGTGTCGGCGAAAGTCGTTGATCTCGATACCGGTAAGGAACGTGGCACAAATCAACCCGGGATGCTGCTCATCACCGGTCCCAATGTCATGGCGGGCTATCTGAATCGATCAGATCTGACCGCGGAAGTCCTGCGCGATGGCTGGTACGTCACGGGAGACGTTGCTGTGATCGATGACGATGGCTTCATCCAGATCACGGGACGAGAAAGTCGGTTCTCCAAGATTGGCGGCGAGATGGTGCCGCATGGGAAGATCGAAGAGATTCTGAATAAGCTCATCGGCGTGAACGAAGAAGATGGGATCAAGGCAGTTGTGACCGCGGTTGCCGACCCGAAAAAAGGTGAGCGACTTGTCGTGATTCATACCAAGATCGATAAGACATCCGACGAGCTCCGGAAAGGACTGTCGGAGGCGGGGCTGCCGAATTTGTTTATTCCGTCCTCCGATAGCTTTATCGAGGTCGCCGAGCTGCCAATTCTGGGCACGGGCAAGCTCGATTTGAAAGCGATCAAATTAATAGCGCAGGAAAAGTTCGGCAAATGACTGGGGAAAGAAAAAATACGGGGTACGGAGTACGCAGTACGGAGAAGCAGTACAGAGTACAACGCACTGCGCCACCCATGTCCTTAACCACCGGCGCCACCCATGTCCTGACTGTGCCAACCCCGCACCCCGTACTCCGTACTCCGTACCCCGTACTGACACGTGTCCAGTAAGATCAAGAAATCATGCCCGGCGATTGCCATCCACCCGAAATCGAACTCAACCACCTCGATCATCTTTGGTTCCAGGTCGGTGGGACGCTCTGCAATCTGACTTGCCACCACTGCTTCATCAGTTGCGGTCCCAAGAATAACTCATTCGGATTTCTCTCGTTGGCCGAAGTCCAGCGGCGACTTTGCGAGTCCGTGGCTTTAGGTGTGAAGGAGTATTACTTCACCGGTGGCGAACCGTTTTTGAACCCGGAGTTGGTCGCGATTCTGACCGAGACTCTACGGTATGGGCCAGCCACGGTTCTGACCAACGGAACGGTGCTTAAGGACGAATGGCTCGTTGAGCTGCGCGATGCGGAAGCGGACAGCGCGTATTCGTTGGAGTTTCGCGTCTCGATCGACGGCTTCACGTCGGAGACGAACGATCCGATCCGGGGTGAGGGGACTTTTGCCAGGGCGATGCGCGGAGTCGTGAAGTTGGTGAGTTTCGACTTTCTGCCGATCATCACCGCGGCCCGGACTTGGCCGATCGAACGTGACGCCGAAGTCGTCGCGAGATTTATCCAGATGCTACGCGACGCTGGTTACTCTCGCCCGCGGCTGAAAATTCTGCCGACCTTGCAGATCGGGGCCGAGGCGAAGCGCACAGCCGGATATGCGGCCGACGAACGAGTCTCTCGCCAGATGTTGGACGGCTATGACCGATCTCAACTGGTCTGCAGCCATAGCCGCATCGTCACGGACCGCGGCGTGCATGTTTGCCCGATCTTGATCGAAACACCGGAGTCGTTGTTGGGACAATCCTTAGCCGATGCAAGACGTGCGTTTCCGATCGGACACGGCGCTTGTTTCACTTGTTACCAGTTCGGTGCGATCTGTACGAACCCATCCACGGGGCTGATGCGCGCGAACGCAGCTCCGATCCAGCGCTAGGTCTGAGGTTCCGCTTGGTGGCGAATGTCTAATGTCTAAGCACTAAGGACTAATGAATGACCAAATCCCAATGACCAATGACCAAGCGATGGCTGCGATTTGTTTATGCATAAGTCATTCAGTTGTTCCAAGGTTGGCTGATTGGGGTCGTGACTCGCCGAAGGTGTTACACATATCACCCCGGGGTCGCGGCGATTAACCGCGCGCGCTGGGTAAAGAGCCCGGTGACTGTCTTTACCCTTGGTCATTGGGATTTGGTCATTTCTCAGTGCTTACCTTACTCAAACCGCAGAAGTGCATATTTTTTGCGGCCGCTGCGGAGCACCATGACTGTGTTGCTGGCGAGATCCGCGGACGTGAGGCGATGTTGATCGCTGTCCATGCGGCGATTGTTGACGTAGGCGCCCCCTTGCTGCAGGGTGCGCCGTGCCTCCCCCTTGGACGCTGCCAGTCCGGCGGTGACGAATGCGTCGAGCAACCCCAATCCTTCCCCCTCCAGCGCCGATCGCGATAACTCACGGCTTGGAACGTCAGCAAAGATTTCCGACAACTGGGAATCATCCAAACCTTGAATCTCGCCGCCAAACAAGACCTGGGTCGCCCGCTGAGCCGCCATTAATCCGGCATCTCCATGCACTTGGCGCGTCAACTCTTCGGCTAGCCGTAATTGGCTGAGCGCAAGATGCGGTTCCTTGGTCCGCGACTCGTCCAGCGACTCGATTTCCTCGCGAGTGAGTTCGGTCAGATACCGCAAACATTTGCCGGCATCCGCGTCTGGCAGGTTGCGCCAATATTGGAAAAAGAGGTACGGCGATGTGCGCTCGGCCGATAGCCACACCTTGGTCCCCTTCTCGGTTTTGCCGATCTTCTCCCCTTCGCTGTTCAGGAGCAGCGGGCAGGTCATTCCATACAACTGCACACCGCGCAGGCGTCGCCCGAGATCGATGCCGGCCGTGATGTTCCCCCATTGGTCACTGCCGCCAATCTGCAACTCGCAACTGAATTGGTCATGCAGATGCACGAAGTCATAGGCCTGCAGCAGCATGTAGCTGAATTCGGTGTAGCTCAAACCGGCGTCGGAGCGCTCCAGCCGCGAGCGGACCGAATCCTTGCAGAGCATGACATTGACGGGAAAGTTCTTGCCGACGTCGCGCAAGAATCCCAGAAAGCTAAATCCTCTCATCCAGTCGTAATTGTTCACGAGCACCGCGCCGGCGGCGCTGTCGAAATCGAGGAATTGGCGCATCTGGCGTTCGATGCCTGCCAGGTTGGCTCGCAAAGTCTCCTCCGATTGCAGCTTTCGCTCCTCCGTTTTGCCGCTCGGATCCCCGATCATCCCGGTCGCACCACCCATCAGCGCAATGGGGCGATGTCCCGCACGTTGAAATCGCCGCAGCAGCATTAGTGGCAACAAACTGCCGACATGTAAACTGTCGGCAGTCGGATCAAAACCGGCATACAAAACTCGCGGGCCGGTGCGAAGCCAATCGGACAGAAATCGGTCGTCGGTTGTTTGATGGATCAGGCCACGCCAAGACAAGTCGGCAAAGATATCGGAGTGCATGTGGATTCCTGATCGAGCCGTTCGATATTCCCTGAACTTAATTCCTACTACGTCTCCACGGTGAACAAGACCGCACAGCGTTCATTGGTGGCATCCTCATACATTTGTCGGATCTGTTGGAGGGCGTTCCAGATGATGTCGAAATCGGGTTCCGACAGGGGGCCATAGTCGGCCGGATCGATTTTCAAGTACTTGCCATGAACGTCTTCGCGTTTCAGGTGATGGAGCGCTTCGGCAATAAACGGCACGATATCGGGCCGGACCATGATGGCCTCGAACTCGGGGCCTTTGTGCAGTCGTCGACCGCCGAGGATCGTGTGATTGAGAGGAAACTCACCCGCCGTCGGATCGAGCGTTCCTTCCGTCAGGCAGCGATGGATTGCATTCCACGATTTCGCCGTCTCCAAGACCAACTTCAAATCACGATGCTTCTTCGAGCCGCGTAATTCCATGACGACCTTGCGCACCGCTGCGTCATCATTTACCGCAAAGACCTTCTTGGCATCATCACGAGCCAAGATGATGTGAGCGCCTTGACCTTTCACATAGCACCTATCGAAAAAAACCTCACAAAAGGATGGAGTCGGGTTTTGTATCCGTGTCGGAACCTAGCGCCATAACTGATCGTCCGCAAACGGATGCGCCGGACCAATCAATTTTGGTCTCGGCAATGCCTTGAGAGCGAAGGCGGCAAACCGCAAATCGTCCCGAGTGGTGATCTTTATATTGATCGGCGACCCCGGCACGATCGAGACGGGGTGGCCGAACCGTTGGACCAGTTCCGCGTCATCGGTTGCCGTGCTGGAATCGGCTTGAGCGTGGGCCTTCACCAGCAAGTCGCGGCGAAAGACCTGCGGCGTCTGAGCTTCCCATAGATTCTGCCGCGCGACGGTCTCCTGAATGATTCGATCTGCGCCAACTCGCTTGAGCGTGCTGATAACGGGTGTGGCCAAGATTGCCGCACCGGATTTCTCGGCGGCGGCGAACACCGCGTCGATCCATTCGTTGGCCAAGCACGGCCGCGCGGCATCGTGAACCGCTACAAAGTCGATCTCGGGTTTCACGCGTGCCAGAGCATGGGCTACTGAATCGGATCGTTCCGCGCCGCCGTCCACGACATCGATTCCTAGGATCGCGACGTTGGCGCCGAACTTGAAAAAAAACTCTTCACGATCTTCGGGAGCGATCACCAAGATCGTTTGCTTGACATCGTCGCGATTGAGAAACCGCTCGGCTGAATGCAACCAGACGGCGCGATCGTCGAGTAGCGCAAACGGCTTCTTGTAATGCTTGTCGTGAAATCGGCTGCTCTTGCCGGCAGCCGGCAAAATCACCGCGAAGGTTGCCACAGCGTCATCCTCGTCTCCTGAGTGGCACAATAATCGTCAAAGGTCCCACTAAAATCAAGCCGCGTTGTGATGTCGCGCATGATCTCGCTTCGACCCGCTCAAGGCACCGCCGGCGGCGAGGTCGAAGGCCAGCTTGCGACGACTTGGGGCGAAACACAACTCAGCACTTGCCGGCTGGCAAAGTAGACCGCTAATCCAGCGACGGCACCACAACAATCCGCTATCCAATCATGCAAATCTGCGGTACGCGTCGGCACCCACATCTGCGTAATCTCATCGGCCATGCCGTACAGCAGCGCGATGGCCAGTACGGCAAGCACTCGCCGTACCGTTGGCCGCCGTGGCATGAAAGTCCAGGACAGTAGGAGTGCCAATCCGGTGAATGCACCAAAATGCATCATCTTGTCGTTAATTAACTCGATCTCGACACCGGGGTCCGGCATATGCGTGCCAAGGGCAATGACTAGCCAATAGATGGCCAGGGCATAGACCACAAGGCGGCGGGCGATTCTCAACGAGGTGGGCATCTTGGCGGGTGAGTTCCGTTTAGGGCTGGACGACGGCGATTGGCTAATCGTGGCGGGTTCCGCAGCATTTACCCAGTGTGCTTAGCAAGTTACTTTATTCTACTTCTCGATTCCCAGCGAGACGGAACCGCTCGTCGAGGCCGCGAGCCACCCTTTTTTTCGGAGCTTAAAGCATGAATCTTTCGCGAGTTTGGACAATTCTGGTCGGATTGCTGGTGATTGCAAGCAATTCTGCAGCCCAGTCCCAATCGCCAACCCCCAGCAACCGGGACGCCAAATGGCGCAGCCTGTTCAACGGCCGCTCCTTGGAAGGTTGGAAGTCCACGAAATATGGCGGCGAGGGAGAAGTTGTCGTTGAAGATGGCACCCTCGTCCTGAATTTTGGCGGTTCGATGACCGGGGTCACCTATCAGCGAGAATTCCCGAAGACGAACTACGAAGTCCGTTGCGAGGCGAAACGAGCCGACGGACACGACTTCTTTTGTGGGATGACCTTTCCAGTTGCCGATTCGCATTGCAGCCTCATTGCAGGCGGTTGGGGGGGAGCGATCGTCGGCTTGTCGAGCATCAATGGCCACGATGCCTCCGAGAATGACACCACCAAAGTCATGAAGTTTGACAACAACCGCTGGTACAAGTTCCGAGTTCGTGTCATGCCGAATCGTATCCAAGCCTGGATCGACGAAGACCGAGTCATCGACGCCGATATCACGGGCAGCAAGATTTCGACCCGCGTCGAGGTTGATCTGAACAAACCGTTCGGACTTGCCTCCTACGAAACCAAAGCCGTGTTGCGCAACATTGAGGTACGTGATTTGACCGCCGCGGAATTGGAAAACGAAATAGCGGAAAAAGAAGCAAAGGCCCTCCAAAGTAAAAAGAAGAAATAGCTCGGCGATACCGATCTCCAGGACTGGAAAACCGAGCCAATTACCAGGATTCCAATGGCCGACGGCGCTGCCGGTTCCCTACACGAGTCCTTCATGCGGCAAGCGTTACGGCAAGCCGAGCAGGCAGCTGCCGTGGGCGAAGTACCGGTTGGAGCCGTGATTGTTCGAGACAATAAAGTAATCGCGGCGGCGCACAATCAGCGTGAACAGCTTCATGATCCGACCGCGCATGCGGAAATGATCGCCATCACCCAAGCCGCCGCCGAACTCCAAGATTGGCGGCTCGAAGGCTGCTCCCTGTACGTTACGCTGGAGCCGTGTCCGATGTGCGCTGGAGCGATTCTCCAGGCGCGGCTGCCGGTCGTCGTCTTTGGCGCAACCGATCCCAAAGCTGGTGCCGTGCAGACCCTCTATCGACTGCTAACCGACGAACGGCTGAATCACCGCGTGCAAGTCCACGCCGGTGTGTGCGCCGCGGAGTGCGGCGAGATCCTGACACGGTTCTTTGGCCAACAACGAGCGCTGGGAAAGAAGTGATTCGTTTAACCGCAAGCCGCAGGCGAGCGCGTTCTGGCGTAGTCGATTTCTGTTCAACGCGCTCGCCTGCGGCTTGCGGTTAAACGATTCGAATCCCGACGCCATCATTTCCGCGGCAAGCGATTATTCACCAGCGGATGTTTCACCACGTTGGTTGCCAGGCCGACGCCTTCCAAAAGCCGGATCGTGAGGTAGGTCAGGTCGAATTCCCACCACTTGTGTCCGTGCGCGGCGCAGCGCTGATAGGCATGATGGTTGTTATGCCAGCCGTCGCCGTTGCTCAACAGAGCGAACAACACGTTGTTGCGGCTTGAATCATCGGTATCGTAATTCTGGTAGCCGAAAACATGTCCAAAGGAGTTCACCGACCAGGTGATATGCCACACGAGAATCGTTCGCAGAATCGCTCCCCACACCAGCAGGCTGGCGCCGAATTGAACGCCGCCCAGCAAAGTGCCGGTCATCGCCCAGCCAACCGCGAGGCCGACAAAGTAGTAGGCCGCAGCGTGCGCGAGGTAAATCCAAAACCACCGCAACTTGCGCTCGCACCAAAAGTAATAGGGGTCGCGGAGGATGTCGCGGCAATAGCGCTCATAGTGCATCGTGGAGTCGTGCGTCCCGCTCTTGAACAACACCCAACCCATATGTCCCCACAAGAGGTTCACTAGCGGGCTGTGTGGATCGGGCTCGGTGTCGGAATGTTGATGGTGCTGGCGATGGATCGAGACCCAGCGAGCCGGCGAATCTTGCAGACAGCAAATGGCCAGCGTTGCCAAAGTGCGCTCCAGCCACATGGGAACTGTGAGCGACCGGTGAGTCAGCATGCGGTGAAAACACAAATTGATGCCCAGAGTCCCATACACATATAGTCCCAGCACGCACAGGACCACTCCCGTCCAACTAAAAAACCAAGGCACGAACGCCAGTAGGGCCAGGAGATGCAGAACCGCCATGTTGATCGCGTAGGGCCAATAAATCCGCACGGGATTGGTGGCCACGGGGCGTGTCAGCTGAGTATTAGGCTTGTAACGTGCCGGCTTGGCCTGCGTCGGGCAATCAGCACCGCGAGTTTCGGCGATTTCTTCGGTCGGAACGGCGGATTTCAAGGGTATGCACCTGTTTGATAAGACGGACAGAATGGACGGAATTCCAAGCGAGAATCCATCCTCAAACTGCACGGATCGCAGGGCTAAGGACGAGGTGTCGCCGGTGCCTGAATCCTATTCAACTCCGTCTTGCCCCTCAGCCTGACAAAATTCGGCGAAAAATGCAACACAAACGATTGGCGGGTAGTGATACCGTTTGGCGCATTCCCAACGGAAAAACGGAAAAACGGAGAATTTGGAAAATCTAGAAAATCAGATATCCAATGGCGCCTGAGGCGGCATGGCCGCAGCAAAATGATCGAACAAAAACTCCCAGCTTATTTTCCTGCCCGTCAATCTTCCTGCCCATAACTCCTGGTTGCAAACAGACAGGAAGATTTGCGGACAGGAACATCAGCCAAGGTTGTTCAAGACAGCAATTCGCGAACAACGCGACCGTGGACGTCCGTCAAGCGGAACTCGCGACCTTGGTACTGGAACGTCAACCGTTCGTGGTCGAGTCCCAGTAGGTGTAGCACAGTCGCGTTCAGGTCATGAACATGGACCGGGTTTTCGATCGGGCTGAAGCCAAAGTCGTCGGTCTTGCCATACGTGATGCCGGGCTTTACGCCGCCGCCGGCCAGCCACATGGTGAAGGCGTCTTTGTGATGGTCCCGCCCGGGGTTCGTCGACTTCCCGTCGCCATCGGCACCTTGTCGCAGCGGCGTTCGACCGAACTCGGAGCCCCAAATAATCAGGGTCTCGTCGAGCAGTCCCCGCTGTTCGAGATCTTTCACCAGCGCTGCCATGCCCCGATCGACCTGCAGGCACTTGGCGGGAAGCGACTTCGCGATGTTGGAATGATGGTCCCAGTCCGCATCGTAAAGTTCGACGGCGCGCACACCCCGTTCGACCAGCCGCCGTGCGAGCAAACAGTTGTTCGCGAACGACGATTCACCTGGTTTCGCGCCGTACAGGTCGAGTGTCTCACGCGATTCACGACCGATGTCCATCAAGTCTGGAACGGAAGTTTGCATGCGAAACGCCATTTCGTATTGGCTGATTCGCGTGGCAATTTCCGGGTCACCGACGTCGGCGAGTTGGTTTTCGTTGAGGGCTTTCAGAGCGTCGAGAATGCGCCGCCGGTCGGAAGTAGTCTGACCAGGAGGATTGGTGAGAAACAGAACGGGGTCGCCGCTGGAACGGAACTGAATTCCTTGGTGCACACTCGGCAAAAATCCATTGGACCACAGCGTCGTTCCAGCTCCGCCAAGCGGCCCGGAGAGCAATACGACGTACGCCGGCAAGTCGTCGTTCTCGCTTCCCAGTCCGTATGACAGCCACGAACCGAAGCTGGGGCGGCCGCCGCGACCAAACCCGGTGTGCAAGAACATCTGGGCCGGCGCGTGGTTGATTTCCTCGGTGTGCAACGTTCGCACGATGGCGATTCGGTCTGCAACCGAGGCCAAATGGGGCAATAACTCCGACAGCTCTTGTCCCTGTTTCCCGTGCTTGGCGAACTGAAACGGGGTTCCTGCCAAGGTCATTTTGCCGCCGATGAAGGCAAACCTACGCCCCTTCAGCAAGTCTTCGGGGCAGACCTCGCCGTTGCGCTTGATGAGTTCCGGTTTGTAGTCAAACAAATCCAGATGGGACGGCGCGCCGATCATGTGCAAGTAAATCACATGCTTCGCTTGCGGCGCGAAATGCGGAGGCTTGGCGGCGAGTGGATTTGGCGATGCGGAGGACTCGCGGCGGAGCAATTCGGCGAGCGCTACCGAGCCGAAGCTCAATCCGCTCGCGCGAAAGAAGGCTCGGCGATTCAGCACCGATGAAATGCTCGGATCGTCCTGGCTAGTCGAATTCGTGTCACGGCGCATGGATGGGTTCCAGCAGCAGCGGTTGTAGTGGCGATGCCCGGTGCGAATACGATCTGGCGACCATCAGCGTGATCGAAGTCCTTGTGAGCCGTCAAGCGGCAGCTACAATCAGAAGCAACTTTGGTTGCTCCGTGCAAACTAAGGAGTCGGAAAACCTATTGCCGGAACCGCCCGAAGGGTCTCGCGCAGGAAAAGTTCCCGACTCGGCTAGGACTTTTTGCACCCCTTCCTTACTCTTCGCAGGACGCGCTGTGCCTATGACTCGCAGTGTGATCTCAATCGACGATCTCGACAACGAAGAAATCGAGTCTATTTTTCAGCTGGCCGACCGTTTTTTGGACGAAATGGCGACCCCAGGAAAGCCGTATCGAGTGCGTGGCCGCCGAGGCGTGGCTCGCGATTTCATTCTGGCGACATTGTTCTACGAACCCAGCACGCGCACGCGGCTGTCGTTCGAGTCGGCCATGCTGCGGCTGGGCGGACAAGTGATTTCCTCGGCCGATTCATCATCCAGTTCGGCCGCCAAGGGGGAGACGATTGCCGACACGGTCCGTATCATCGAGAACTACGCCGACATGATCGTCCTGCGGCATCCGAGCGAAGGCGCGGCGCAGGTCGCGGCGGAGTTTACGGACTTGCCGGTCATCAACGGCGGCGACGGCGGGCATGAACATCCGACGCAAACGCTGTGTGATCTGTA